>JAAYCF010000339.1 GCA_012744415.1 Thermotogaceae bacterium | reverse complement strand
GGCGTAACGGCGCCGGTCTTCACTTTGAACGGGTACTGGGCGCTTTTCAAAAGAAAATTGGAGATAAAATGAATACGGCTCCGGGATCTGATTTTTTACAAGCGATTGAAAGCGCGCAAATGGTTCAAGCCCGCGTCATCTTGATCGATCGCGATATCCGGACGACCATGGAGCGTATGTGGAAAGGGCTGGGGTTTTTGGGAAAGACCCGCTTCTTCTTTTACCTGATAAAGGAAATGTTACAAGCGCGGTCGATGAAACCGGAGGAGATCGAAAAGTTGATGGAACAGGGAGAAATCGACGAAGCCCTCGGAGAATTAGCGGAACGATTTCCCGCGTTGAAAATGGCCCTCGTCGACGAACGCGACGCCCATATGGCTTCCCGAATCAAGGCATGCGGCGGAAAGAAGGTGGTCGTTGCGATTGGCGCCGGCCATCTCGAAGGGGTGATACGTTGTCTGCAATCCCTCCAACCCACGTCCGAAAAAGTATAAAAAAAGCCCCTCTCGGGGCTTTTCCTTTTCTGTCGATTATTTTTCCACGCGTTCTTTAAGCTCTTTCCCGGCTACGAACTTTGGCGATTTTGTGGCAGGGATGTTGATAGCTTTCAGGGTTTTCGGGTTGATCCCTTTACGGGCTTTTTTCTGGATGACCTTGAAGGTGCCAAATCCAACCAAACGCACTTCGTTTCCTGCCTTCAACTCTTCTCCAACGATTTCGGTGAAAGCATTCAGGAACCCATCCACACTCTTTTGGGTTTCTTCGGTCGATTCGGCGATCAATGCGATCAATTCTTTCTTTGTCATAGTATACCCCCCTTTTTTATCATGCGATTATTTTACCATATTTCGATCGAATCAACCCGATCGGTTTACAGGGCCGTCCAACTGTCCTGATCGTTCCAGATCACCCGTGACCTCGCATCGAACGGATGGCCGTCCCAGATGCACAAACTGGCTTGCTTTCCTTTTTCAATCGAACCGAAGTCTTGATCGATCCCAAGGATTTGAGCCGGCATGATTGTCAAAGCCCGGAACATCCCTTCCTCATCCGCGCCGTAGGCCACGGCCATCCCCGCCTGCAATCTCAATACCTGAGAAGGAAAGACCGGATGATCGCTCATGCAGGCCATGAGCACGCCGTCTTCGAGCGCCCCTTTGTAGGTCTTGTAAGTCATATCTTTCAATTCGACCTTTGGTCGGCAGGACATGAACGGCCCGAGGATAACTGGGACGCCGGATTTCTTGATCTCTTCGCGTACCTTTAGGTACTCGGTAGCGTGTTCGATAACCATTCGGATACCAAACTCCTCTTTGATCCGTATGGCGGTGAGCATATCCTCCGATCGGTGGCAATGGATGCGGACGGGTATGATTTTTTTCAGCACTTTTTCGGCGATCTCGAGCTTGAGGTCCGTCTCGAAGAAGGGTTTTTTCTCTTTTTCCGCTTTGGCTTTCTTCTCGATATAGTTTTTGCCATCTTGCAGATACTTTCGAATCACCGCTGCCGTTCCCATCCGCGTGACGGGCATCTGATTCTTTGCCCCGTAAACTCGTTTTGGGTTTTCTCCGGTCGCCATCTTTAAACCGACGTCCCGTTGAACGACCTTGTCCCCGGTCAGGTTCGACGGGGTATGACGAACGATGAAAGCGAGCCCGCCGACCGGGTTCGCGCTGCCTGTCAGCACACAGTGGACTAAGACGCCTCCGAGCGCGGATTCCTTAAGAGCGGCGTCTGTCGGTACAAAGGCATCTTCGGTTCGTACTTCCGGGGTGACGGGGTTGGTCATCTCGTTAACGTCGTCGTATTCGAACCCGTAGCCTTCCGCGTTTAACCCGATGTGGGAATGGGCGTCGATAAAACCCGGGAAGCAGAGCCCCCCTTTCCCGTCGATGACCTCATCGACGGTTTGAGAACAGGTTTTTCCAACCTCTGCGATCTTGCCGTCTTCTATGATCAATTCCCCTTTATAAGGTTTTTGGACGATGCTGTGAATCGTCACGTTCGTGATCTTTTTCCTCATAATACCATCCCTTCTTTTTCGGTATCGTAGGACAGGTTTCCGTTCGTCCAGACGTACAAAACACGATGGGTGGGGTCTAGCAATTCGCGATCCAGCAGGATCATGTCGGCATCCTTGCCCACCTCTAAACTTCCGATGCGATGATCTAACCCCAGGTTTTTCGCGGGGTTGATCGTGATCGCCCTCAAAGCGAGGTCTTCGCTTAGCCCATAATGAACGGCCATAGAGGCCTCTATTGGCAAATTCCAAATGGGTATGACCGGGTGATCCGTGATAAGCGATAGGTCTTTCACTCCCGCTCTTTCGAGGATAGCCGGGGTTTGGAGGCTCCGATTGTTCACTTCGATCTTGTATTTGGCGGTAAACATCGGTCCCACGGCCACCGGTATCTGCCGTTCGACGATGATTTTCGGAATCAGATGAGCCTCGGTTGCGTGTTCCAAATGGATTTTAAAGCCGAATTCATCGGCAATGCGAATGATGGTCTGGATGTCGTCGGCCCGGTGCACGTGAACGTGAGCGGTCAGTTCCCCTTTCAGAACTTTTAGGAGGATTTCCATTCGCCGATTATATTCTTTATCTTTTTTCTTCTCGTAATTAAGCGCATCCTGGAAGGCTTTTCTTATTAAGGCAGCGGTGGCCATTCGAGTTTGTATGGTCTTTGAGGTTTTGGAGTGGACGCTTTTGGGGTTTTCTCCGAAGGCCATCTTTAATCCGGATTCCTTTATAAGGATACGTTCTTCGAAACGAAGCGACGGGTCATTCTTCAAGGCGACGCCAACTCCGGTTATGGGGCTCCCGCTTCCCGGGAAGATATTGAGAGTGGTAATACCGTTCGCCAGAGCCATCCTGAATCCGAAATCGAAGATCTTGATCCCATCCAACGCCTGCATCTCTGGTGTAATCGGTTCGGACCATTCGTTGGTATCCTGATCGGCCGTCTGGTTTGTTTTTTCCCCGTGGGTCCCGATGTGGCAGTGCTCTTCGACGATGCCGGGGAAGAGATGATGACCATTGGCGTCGAAGGTTTGGGTCCCTTTTCTTTCGGGTGGGTTGATCTGGGCGATCTTTCCCTTATCGATCAACAAGGAACCGCGAAAAGCTTCGGCCGTCACGGGATGTAAGATCGCGTTCTTAAGAATCCATTTCATAGTCTTCCCCTCCTACGGCGTTTCCGTTGATGTAGGTCGAACGGATGCGACTGCGATAGTCGAAGATGTCGCCGTCTAAAACGATGAAATCCGCATCCTTCCCAATTCCTAGCGAACCGGTCTGTTTTTCGATCCCCAAAGTCTTCGCCGGGTTTTCCGTGAAGAGGTCAAGGATATCGGACCGATCCAAACGATACCGGTCGACGAGAAACAGTTGCAGTCTGACAAGGTTCAAGGGGATAACCGGCGCGTCGGACATGACCGATACGAGAAGGCCGGCTTCGAGGAGAATCTTCACCGATGCGAAAGTGACATCATAGGATTGGAAGGATTTGCCCGCCACATTCAACGGGCCCAATATCACCGGAACTTTTAGCGTTTTTGCGAATTCGACGTTCGTATGCAAGGCCGTGGCATGGTCCAGCACGTAGTCAAAATCAAATTCCCGGGCGATGCGGGCGATCGTTTCGATATCTTCCAGATTCGCCACATGGATGCGGGCGATCGCCTCCTTTTTCAGCAGGTTCGCCAAAACTTCCATCTCATAGGTGCAAACCCTTTCGGGGTTAGCCATATAGTTCTTCGCCGCATTCAGTTTCTCCCGTAAAACGGCGCCGACCGCTAACCGCGTCGACGGGTATTTTTCTTTTTTTGACCAGGTCCAGGTAATATTGCGGCCAAAGGCCATTTTAACGATTTTTCGCGCCGAAGACACGACCATTCCGTCGACTGATTTTCCGGCGGTCTTGATCACCACACCTTCCCCGCCAATCACATTGGCGGAGCCGGGCATAACGCAAACGGTCGTCACGCCGTAGTTTCGCGCGTTGCGAATCCCCGCGTCCATCGGGTTGATACCGTCTATCGCGCGTACTCCCGGCGTGGCCGGGCTGGTGGTCTCGTTCACGTCGTCTCCTGCGAAATTGCCCGTCTCTTCTTCCAACAGTCCCACATGCGTGTGCGGATCGATCAATCCGGGATAGACATAGTGCCCCGACAGATTCAGCACCTCATCATGCGGACCCGGTAAAAGAGAGGGAGAAAAACCAGATAATTTCCCTCCCTCCACAGAAAAATCCAGTCGTTTCAAACCGCGGTCTTTCCATATTTGCGCACCTTTAACGATCAGCAATATCGATCACCCCTTTCTGAATAATTTTACCATATTCCAGGAAAGAATAGTTCGTTTTCCTACTAAAATTCCAGTGGTCCGAATCCCTGACCGTAAACAGATCGAACGGAAGCAACGGAGATAAAGGCCTCCTGATCGGTCTCTTTAACGATAGAAAGAACCTCGGGCACTTCTTTGCGCGGCACCAAAATCATCAAAGCGCTGCGTTTTTCTTTCGTAAACCAGCCTAATCCGTCGAAGACCGTCACCCCGCGGTGCATAATCTTCGTGATATTGTCCGCAATCGACTGGTACTTTTCGGAAAACACAAAGATTTGCGCCGACATTTTGGTTCCTTCCAAAAACTGGTCGAGGGCAAAGGATGAGACACTCATAGCGACGATACCGTAGATAATCATCTCCCAGGAGCGAAAGAGCAGATAGGAGGAAGTAATGATCAACAAATTGACGTAGAGAGTGATCTTCCCGGGGCTGGAGTGATACCGTTTGCTTAAGATCAACGCGATGATATCCGTCCCCCCGGTGCTGCCTCCCTGCCAGAACACGAGACCCAGACCGAACCCGCCGATAAATCCGCCCAGTATGGTGGACATGAAAGCGTCTGACACGATGGGGTTCGGCGTGAGCGGTTGGAGAATCGACATCATCGCGGAGAAGCCCAGAATACCGACAATAGACTTGGCTCCAAAGTGCGCGCCGATGGCCTTGATCGCCCAGAGGATCAGAAATAGATTGACAACGAGATAGAACAGGCCGACCGGAAAACCGGTGACCTCATTGACCATGATTCCGATCCCGTTCACGCCGCCTCCGACGATCTTATGAGGGAGTAGAAATCCAGTCCATCCGAAGGCATTGAGAGACAGCCCGAAAAACATGATCGCGTAGTTTCTGATTTTTTTAATAAGTGATTTTTTCATGCCGTTCGCCTCCCGTGAAACCGTTGCTGACGTTTTCTATTGCGCATCGTCGTCTCGTCACGCCTTTTCCCTTTACCCAATCATATTCACCGGGTAGGGTAAGGCTTCCCCATTGATGCCGGCAAGTATGTTTTTTGCGGACATCTCCGCGACCCTCCCGCGTGTTCGGGTCGTAGCCGAACCGATGTGAGGAATCACCAGACAGTTGTCCAGCTTTAGCAACGGATGGTCCTGGGGAAGGGGCTCCGGATCGGTGACATCAAGGCCCGCGGCTGCAATGCGCTTCGTCCTTAGAGCTCTGATCAAAGCCTCCGTGTCGATCACCTTACCTCTGGCCGTATTCACAAGAATGGCCTCTTTCTTCATTCTCTCAAAGGATTTTTCTCCGATCAGCCTTTCCGTTTTAGGGGTTAGGGGGCAGTGCAGGCTGATGAAATCGGCATCTTCGAGTAGTTCGTTGAAAAAGACGCACTGCGCGCCGATTTGATCCTCGATTTCGGGCTTTCGAGAGGTGTTGGCATAAATCACCCGCATGCCGAAGCCTTTGGCGCGTTTTGCAACTGCTTGGCCGATCCTGCCGAATCCGATGATGCCCACCGTTTTTTCGGATAGATCTTTCCCGATCAGAAGGGTCGGGCTGTACGAAAGCCATCGTCCCTCCTTGACGTATTGCGCGCCCTCCTCTATTCTTCGGGCGAGCGTCAACAGCAAGGCGAAGGCCAGATCGGCCGTCGCATCGGTCAAAACTCCAGGTGTGTTCCCCACGCGTAT
Source organism: Thermotogaceae bacterium (assembly GCA_012744415.1). Lineage (GTDB taxonomy): Bacteria > Thermotogota > Thermotogae > MWEM01 > MWEM01 > MWEM01. Next base: position 10,597 of record JAAYCF010000339.1, on the reverse strand, counting down.
CTTTTCTCTGGTGCAACATGCGATGTCGATATTGTCGTAACCGACTCCGAAGTTAGCCACCACTTTTAACGCCTTGGCGTTCGCGATCACTTCTTCATCAATCGGGTCCGACAACATCGAAATCAATCCGCGGATGCCTTTCACTTTTTCAAGCAAGATCGTTTTGGGTATCGGGCGGTCTTCTTCCCATAGTTCGATGTCGCAAAAAGGCTCAAGCACATTTAATCCCTCGCTTTGGATCCTTCTTGTGATGTAAACTTTCGGTTTCATTTCTATCATCCTTTCATTCCGTTTCTTCGGAGTTGGCGAAGAGAAGTGTTCTTGCTCGATTGTATCACTTGTAATAGAAAAGAGTATCTCGCCGAAGAAAACACGCTCCTCTTTGCGGACATCTATGATTTTTGGAAAGAGGTCCTTCTTCACAGACTTTGGCGGTATAATACGAGACAAAATCATCGGGAAAGGGTGAGTCTATGAAAAACAGGATTTTGTATTTATTATGGACAATCTTAGCGATGACAGTCGCTTTCGCTGTCCCATCACAAGCGATTTTCACTCCGATGGACCAAGCCGTGTCCTTCGAAGTCCAGGGACAGAGAATACGGGGAATCCTGACAGTGCCGGCGGAGAAAAGCGCGTTGTCTTCGGCGATCCTGCTTTTGCATGGGTTTTTAGGCCATAAAAACGATCTGCAGGTCTTCGGGACGACGGAAGGGCTCTATCAAGTCGTCGCGCGGGACTTCGCGGAAGCGGGCATCGTGACCTTGCGCATCGATTTCCGCGGTTCAGGAGAGAGCGGAGGGTCCTGGGAAGAGACGACTTTTTCGGGTCAAATCCGGGATGCGCAAGCGGCCATCGATTTTTTGACAGAGCAGGTGATGGTCGACACGGAGAAGATCGGCGTGATCGGCCTGAGCCAGGGAGGATTGGTTGCGGCTTGCTTGGGAGCGCGGGATGCACGCGTTAGCAGTATCGCGTTATGGTCGCCTGTCGCCATTCCGGTTCATTCCTACGGGAACTTGCTTAGTTTTAATACTTTGGAGAAAGCGCTCAAAACAGATGAAACCCTGACGACCCCGATCGCGTGGGGCGGGACGACGAAGCTGAACAGCGCCTTTTTCCGAGAGATGTTCGAGATAGACCCTCTCGCTGAGATCGCTTCCTACCGTAACCCTCTACTTGTGGCTGTTGGGAGAGACGACCCGATCGTCTACCCACAGCCGGAGAGCGGCGCGCTGTTCCTTACCTACCATCCGGGAGAGGAGTCTCTCTTGGTGTTTTCCTGCGATCACATCTTCAATCTGTTTACCGAAACGGCGATCCTGGACGAGTTGATCGCCCAAACCCTTTTGTGGTTTCAAAGAACGCTGGAATAAAGATTCGCTTTGAGAGGTCAATCGTGGATACGTTATCGCTTAAGGAATCTCGGGAGGTGGCTCTAAGGAATCAAGGATTGCACGCGCCCTTTCTCACCGCCTCGGACGCGCTGAAGAGAGTCGTGGCGGTTCAATCGCAGTATCACGAATCCTTGTTGATTTCCCTTTGGGCACGGTTCGCTGAGGCCGATAAAAACGAATTCGAACGCAAACTCTGGATAGAAAAAGAATGGATCAAGACCTGGACATTCCGATGGACTTTACACGGGTTCCACCGGGACGACTGGCCTCTAATTCAAGCGGCCACGGGAAACGAGAACCATCAGGGTATTCTCGGGTGGTTTATAAATAACCGGCGCATCTCACCTTTGGATTTGGACAGGCTGAACGACAGGTTTGTGCAAACCCTGAGCGGCGGCCCGTTGACAAGAGAGGAGATGGATCCTTTCGTTGAAGAGGTTCGGTTTGTCTCCCCTGCCTGGGGTATGGATATGAAATCGGCCGCATTCCTTGGCTTGCTCGCGTGCGCGGGAACGAAAAACGGAAAAGCGTTGTTCGCCAGTCGCTATCAGTGGATTCCGGATCTCTCGTGGCCCGACCTCGACCCCTTCGAAGCGAAAACCGAACTGCTGCGAAGGTATCTCAAAGGCTATGCGCCGGCTACTCTGCAAGATTTCGCCTATTGGTCGGCTTTACCTGCGAAGACGGTTCAGCAGGTCTATGAAGCGATCGCAACCGAATGTATTGCCTACAGTGTCGCAGGGGGTAAGAGCACCTTTGTCCTGCTGAAAGAAAACGATCCCCCGTTTCTCGAAACGAGCGATCTGCCCGCATGCATCGTCCTTCCGAAGTTCGACTCGCTATTGATCGGCTATAAAAATAGAGACCGCTGGATCTCCGAGGACCTCTCGAGGAAAATCCACAGGCCCGGTGGGCACGTGGAAGCCGTCTACCTATTGAATGGGGAAATCCGGGGGACATGGCGAAAGAAGAGCACGGGAAAGACGGTCACCTTCCAAATCTTCCCCTTTCAGGAACATCGGAAACGGGAAATATCAAAACTGACCGAGCGATTCCGGGCGTTAGGCCGTTTTCTTGGATACCGAAACAGCCAACTGCGGCTTTAGGTCGTTCTCATCTTCGCCCGATCAAGACTGTCTGGTAATTAGTATAAAAAATAAATAGTTCAATAATTGAAATAATATTTTGAGGTTTTCCGTCAAAGGTAAGTAATTGTCAATTTGAGTTTATCATACAGCGTCAGAAAAACAGAGACATCCGGCAGGCATTCAAAGCCGGAACCATCCGAAGGATAGAGAGGAGCGCCCTTTTGAAAAAGAATCGAAACCTCAACGTCGTGTGGACTGTGATCATTTTGGTGATAACGACGATATTTGGTATCTACGTTGGGAAAAACATGTACTTCGACTCCACTTTTTACGCCTTCTTAGACAGAACAAGCCCGACCTTGATTGCTGGGGAAACAATTGCCCAAAAGTACGGGGATACCACATCGATCATGGTTCTCCTGCCTTTCGATCCCGACAACGCGGAAGAAAGCTTGAGAGAGGTAGACAAAGTGGTCAGCGCGTTGCAGAAGATCCCCTTTATCCAATCGGTCGAATCGATACTGAACGCGCAGAAGAACGGAGGGCTCCTGTTTGGGGCGCCCTTTATCCGATTCCTACCCTATGTAACGGTAACCGAGGACCCAGAAAACCCTGACAACAGAGAGTATTCCTTCGACGCTTCTATTTTGCGAGATCCGGCCTACGCCGGAGTACTTATCTCTGAGGACGGGCGTTCAGTAACGGTGATGTTGCGCAAAAACGCGGAGATGAAGGTTCAAGCGATCGAATTGAGAGATCGGATCCAATCGGAAATTCGGTCTGCGACCTCGGTTCCATTTAAACTTATCGGCGAGGAGATCGTGGATGCTGAATTGTTCGATTCCGTGAGAGTTTTGGCCTTAGTTTACACCCCTCTGATCGGGATAGTCGTGTTGGGTATTTTCCTGCTGAAATTCCGGAGCCTCTTTCTATCCTTTCTGACGCTGGTTCCGCCTCTGCTTTCTTCCATCTGGGTGTATTTTTTTATGCTCGTTTTCCACCGGAACATCAACAGTCTAACGGTCTTGATTCCGACCTTTATCATCATTATCGGGTCGGCTTACGGGATGCACTACCTCTCCCGGTTTTTGGAGATAAGGAAAGAATCTTATTACGCGCCAGATAGGGAGACGGGCAATCTTTCTTCCTCCTTAGGTTTGTCCACGATCATTCAACGAGCTACAAAAGAAGAGTGGATGCCGATTCTGTTCTCTTCTTTGACGACGATGGCAGGTTTTGCCTCGAATATATTCCTGAAGATGGAAGCCTTCAGGGATATGGGTATCTTCGCTTCTTTGGGAATCCTTTTGTGCGGTGTTTTCACGATGGTGGTGACGCCTTCTTTTATCCTGTTCTATAAAAAGGAGCCGGCGCAAAAAAAGGAAAGGTCTTTCCCGGTCGCACCTGCGCGGATGCCCCGTATCGGACGCTACTTCAAATGGGCTTTCATCGGTTTCACCTTGGCCGGTATCGGACTTTCGCCGTTCCTCATCCCTAAAGTTTCTTTAGAATTGGATTCTTACCGGTATTTTAAAGAAGATTCAACGGTCAGACAATCGGCCGAGCAACTCAAATCCGATTTTGGATGGTCTTCCAATTTGTATTTGGTTTTCGAGACCATTGACGGAAGACAGCTATCGATCATAAGCGAAGAAGAGCAAAAAATCAAAACCCTCTTGGATAAGATCCAAGGTATACCGCAGATCGCCAATCAAATGAGCATCGTTAAAATGAGCGAATCCTTGAAGATCCCGACGCCTTTATTGATCACGGCGACACGGATGAGCGCGCAGGGCAAGGAAATGGTCCGGTCCTTCCTTAACGAGGACAGTTTTCGGGTAATGCTGTTTTTGACCTCCAACGACAGCACCGCCGCGAAAGAGGCAAAAACCGGTATAGAGAGCGCTTGGAGAGATTCTGGATTGACCGAAGACTATAAGATACAACTCACCGGCGCCCCTTTAATATGGGCCGAACTCAGCGCTTTGGTCGTCAACAATCAGGTAGAGAGTACCTTAATTGCTTTCGGACTGATCCTTCTTCTCTTATTTTTAAGTTTCCGAAGCGTCAAAACGGCTTTATTTTCTTCGATTCCCATCGTTATTACCGTTGTTTTCAACTTCCTGTTCATGTCGGCGCTGAGAATCTCTCTGGACATACCGACCGCGATCGTCGCCGGTATGTTGCAAGGCTTGGTTATTGATTATGCGATCCATTTTATGTTTTGGTACAAAAAAACGCAGAATGTCGAAGACGCTTTCCGGAAAACAGCTTCGCCCATCCTGTTCAACGGGGTGAGTCTGATCGGTTGCTTCGCCGTTTTACTGACCTCGCCTATGATGGTTTATGTGAAGATCGCGCTGCTGATGGTATTGGGAATTGCGGTGGGCGTGTTATCCACTCTGGTTTTTTTGCCGGCGCTGCTCCAGTGGCATCTCCCATTTCCTGTCAAAACGGCTTGGAGTAGGAGGAAAGATGAAAGGGATCAAAAGGTTCACCAGCATTCTTCTGATTAGCGCGTGCGTTTCTCTGAGTTGGGGCGGTAGCGGATCGGTCTGGCCCTTGGAAAACGCGGTTGTCCAGTTTATTGAGCTGAACAGCCACCGGGACAAGGAGGCGATGGCGATCTTTATACAACAGCTGCAGGATCAGGTCGTCCTCCAACCGGTACTGTATCCGGTCTTATGTTCGGCGCTGTTTCGATATGCCGATTGGGGGATCGCTTCGGATGCCGATAGAAATCGAACCTATCGCCTGGCGATAGAGGCGGGAGAAAAAGCGGTCCGTTACGCGCCCGACGATGTGATGTCACACTATGCCTACGCCCTTTCCTGCGGACGTATCGCCGAAAGAGAAGGCGGTTTGGGCGCTTTGGATCTACTCAAAAAATTCGAGTCGCATCTGCAACAGGTTTTATCCAGGGATCCTGATTTTTATCTGGCCTATTACGCCTTCGCGATGCGTTTTCGCGATGCCCCATGGCCGATGAAGGATGAGAAAAAAGCGGAGGAATACTATCGGAAAACGATCCGGATCGAACCGAACTATCTCAACGCTTACTATGACTTGTCGCTCTTGTTGCTTAGGCAAAATCGTAAGGTCGAAGCCAGGGAATGCCTTCTCTTCGTTATCGCCCATCCCGCGCATCCCGAATGGATTGAGGAATCGGGCGAGATTCGCGGGCTCTCCGAACAACTCTTGGCCAACCTGCGATAACGACGGAATGAAGCGTTTTCAAGGCAATTTCAACTCAAAAACGTTTCTCACCCGTTCTTCTTGAGGCGTTTCCTGAAAGGAATAGGATAAGGTTCCGTTATGGATTTGCGCGATGCGCCGGCAAAGGTTCAGCCCGATTCCATGGCCTTTCAGGACTGGCATCTTCTTCAATTCATCCCATTGTATCTTTCGCCCCACACTATCGATTTGTATGATATTCACCGGATTGTCCTCGCTTAGGGCGCGCACGTTTTGGAATAAACGGATCGTCACCGTGTCCTCTTCGCTATACTTACAGGCATTTTCGATGAGAATATAGACCGCATGAGAGATCAGTTGGGCGGCTCCCCGATAGAGTAACAAGGCCGAAATATCGACGTCTATCTTCTTTTTCGGAAAGATCTTGCTCGCCTTTTCAAAATTTTGCAGGATCACTTCCCCGAGGTCGAAATCCTGGAACCGTTCGATGATCCCTTTTTCCAGATTGGAAAGGAGCAGAAGATCATTCAGGAACTGGATCGCTTCTTCAACTTCCTGATCGGCTTCTTCGATGCTTTTCATGGAAGAAGAGCGATATTCGGAAGTTTTCAGATTCTGCAAGGTCATCTTCACCAGAGTCAGCGGAGTACGCAATTCATGGGCGAGGTAAGCGGAAAACCCTTTGATCTCCTTCAGGTACCTCTCGAGCTTACCGAGAGAAAGATTGATCGCGAAGACCAAATTGCCGATCTCCTTGCCTGTCACGGGAACCGCGATACGTTTGCCTTCTATATTTTTGTTAACTGTATCCAAAAGCTCTTCCCCGATGATCTCCAATGGGTAGAGCAACCGTTTCGAAATGATCTTGCCGACGATATAGATCGAAAGCATGCAGAGAACGATCACGAACACGATCCCGATAATCAGAATCGGGATATCTCCAAAATAAAACCGCCTATCGATCCCGACGATGATAACGAGATCGGAAACCGGTATTCGCTTGATATAACAACGTAATACATCGGTGGAGAAATATCCGCTCGTTTCTTTCGCCACCCACTCGCTGAAATGGCCGGGTCCCACTTGGAACGAGAGATAAAGCCGCTTGTTCTGATATACTTCCAAAACGATCTCCTCTTTCCCGGCCAAAGAAATCAATTGATTGTCTTCTGGATCATTCAATTCGAAGAAACGCGAAAATTCGTCTGCGAGAGATCGCAGGCGGTTATCAAAATGATTGTAGATCACGTGGCGGAAAAGGAAGAAAGCGGTTACTAAAAACACGAGAAACAGGATGGTAAAACTGATGAAGTACCACAGAGAGATCTTTGTCTGGAGAGAGCGCATATCAGGCGATGTCCAAGATATAACCGACCTGAGGATAGGTCTTGATGCTTTTTTCCAGCCCGTAAGGCTTCAACCGTTTGCGCAGGTAGAGGATGTAGACGTCCACGATATTGCTTTTTCCCTCTTCGTCCTCTCCCCATATCTCTCCCTTGATAAAATCTCGTGAAAGAACCTTTTGAGGGTTTTTTAAAAACAGCTCCATCAACTCCAACTCCCGTTTGCTCATTTGAACTTCCACATCGTTGATCAGCAATAACCGTTTGTACGGATCGTAAGAGAAAGGGCCGTATTGGATGATATCGCGGGTTTGATGGATATTCCTTCGGATAACGGCTCTAATTCGCGCATCCAGTTCTTTGAAGTAGAACGGTTTCGGCAGATAGTCGTCGGCTCCGCAATTGAACCCTTCGACTTTATTTTCCAGGGAGTCCAGAGCGGTTAGCATAATAATGGGCACGGCGTTGGCGAGGTCGTTACGAATATATTTGCACAACTCATATCCGGAGATGTCCGGAAGCATAATGTCCAAGAGCACGCAATCAAAGGAGATGGATTCCAAAGAATCCAAAGCCGATCCCCCATCGTAGGCGCAAAGGACTTCAAACCCTTCTTTCTCCAATCCGATCTTGATCGATTCGGCGATTTTTCGATGGTCCTCGACAACGAGAATTCTCACGTTTCACCTTCTTTTTGCCGGTGGGCGTCCTTAACTGGATGCATTGGATTCAGGAGCTTTTATGAGTTTCTCTTTTCTGAACACGATCGGTTTTTCGGTGTCGATCGAAAATACTTCCGCGTCGGTTAGCACGCGCCAATAGTCTCGTTCAAGATCACTGCACAAGTAAACCGCTACAATCGTTTTAGGAGTTTGTAAGCGCGCCAGCGTCAAAACATCAAAGAGAGAAACCTTCGGCTCTTTTATAGACGTAGGTAGAACGCCTCCACGCTCAAGGATTCCGGCAGAAGTCTGCATGTATTTGTGATGATTTGAAATGCATGTCCAGCTTTGGTCTTCGGCAGAGAAGATGATAGAAACCCAAAACTCCCCATTTTCAAGCGGGGTGGAGACGAGCGCATCCATGATTGAAACGATTGTGATATCGATGGATTGGGTCGGCGAGAGGATAACGATCCCGTCTTTTATTGACAACCAGGAATACCCGGAACCGATGAGGAAAATGCCGGCGAGCATAACGAGAAACCCCCTTTTTGCCGTCATCCTCGCGCTCGTTTTCTCAGAGGTGAAGAATGAGAACATAATCCTCGGGTTCATGCCGAAAGGGAGACCCTTGACCCTGGAAGAAGTGATGGGCTTCGATGAGATGCGTGGTCAGGTCGCTGAAAACAAGCTCTCTCCCGCTTTGTTTGTCTGTGACGATGGTGTTGATCTTTCCGTAAACCCCATCGGAAAAAGGACAAGGCAATACGCCTCTGGCTTCGTTCACACGCACCTCCCAGTAGGGCGCGACGGTGATCGCCTCTCCCAAACCCGCTCGACCGGCGTCCTGAAGTTCCCGCATCTTCGCTACCAGCCGATCGATTTGGATCTCGTAAAGCGCAAAGTAACGTTCGTCCTCAGCTATAATTTCAGCCACATTACGAGGATCGTTCCCTAAAAATCCCTGGGCGGTGATTACGCCCGGCGCCATCCTTTCCTGCGCTCGGACCATCTCAGGAGTCATCTTCATCGTTTTCCTCCTTATCAAGCCCGCGAACTACGCGAATTTGTCGTAATAGATCTTTTCCTCCGGTATGCCGTTGGCCATCATAACCTTCACACATGCGCCGATCATCCCTGGGCTACCGCAAAGATAGCCCTCACGCGATTTAGTCGGATCGGCTTCCGATTTCATGTAAGAGTCCAGCACCTGAGTGATCAAACCGGTTTCTCCTTCCCAACGATCATCCGGGAGCGGTTCCGAGAGGGCAGGCACGAAATGAAAACATGGCCACTGGGCTTCGAGTTGTTTCAGCTCCTCCAAATAAAAGAGGTCTCTTCGACTTCGCGCCCCAAAGAAATACCAGATCGCGCGATGTCGTATCTTTTTCTCATACATATCCAGCAAAATCGATCGTATCGGCGCCATCCCCGATCCCCCGGCCACACAGAACATATCGGCATCAGTTTCCCGAACGTAAAAATCACCGAAAGGCCCGACGACGCTCATCGATTGCTTTTCTTTCAGCACACGGTGCACATACGTAGTTGCAATGCCGTTCGGAACCAGCCGGATCAAGAACTCCAGTTTCTCCTTTTCCGAAGGTTTGGACGAGATCGAGTAGGCTCTTTGCGCGCTTTCTTTGATGTCTCCGTAAGGCGGTATGACGAGCTGCATATACTGGCCGGCTTTGAAATCGACCGTCGTGTTTTTAGCCAGCCGGACCGTCAGCTCCTTGATGTCGTAGGTCACCTCTTTCAACCCTTCGACCAACCCATTCAGCTGCCGAACGGAGAACAGCTCCTCCGGCAAACGGATCTGAATATCGGACTTCAGTTTGACCTGACAGGATAGACGTATGTTGTTCTTGATCTCCTCGGGAGACATATAGGGCAGCTCTGTTGGCAAATGCGGCCCGATGTCGGATAATACCTTCACTTTGCAAGCGCCGCAACTGCCTTTTCCGCCGCAGGCAGAAGGCACATAGATACCTTTCGAGGATAGCGTCGACAATAAAGGGCTTCCCCCTTTTACGGTGAGCTTTTTTTGCCCCTCATTAATCGAGATGGTGACCTCTCCGTAATTATTGACAAACCCGTCGATAATGGCGATCGCGATGGCCAATACGGCGCTGATGGCGCTAATGACAACAGGAGCGATCCACATGACGTTCCTCCTTTCGCTGTCTTATTGTGTTTTGAGCATACCGGCGAACCCCAGAAAAGCCATCCCGATAATGCCAATCGTGATCAGCGTGATACCCGCGCCTTTCAAACCCGCCGGAATCGGGTTCTTTTCGATCCGTTGACGTATCGCGGCTAAGAGCACGATCGCCAACCACCAACCCAATCCGGAACCCGCGCCGAAAAACGCGGATTGCAGCAGGTCGTAGTTCCGAAGCTGCATAAACAAAGAAACTCCCATGATCGCGCAGTTAACCGTAATCAGGGGCAAGAAGATGCCGAGACTGCGGTAAAGGGTTGGCGAGACCCGCTCGATCACCATCTCCAAAACCTGGACGATCGCGGCGATGACGATGATAAATACGATATATCTCAGGTAAACGAGTTTGAACGGCAGGATAATCCAGCGGTAAACCATCCAATTAATGAGAGTGGTGATCGTCAGAACCAGCGTGACGGCCATCCCCAACCCATTCGATGCCTTCAGATCTTTTGAGATGGAAATAAAAGAACACATGCCTAAAAAGAGAGAGAGCAGGATGTTATTGGTAAAAACAGAAGCGATCAGGAGCGCCAAAGGATGTACATCCGGTGTCATCGTCGTCTCACTTCCTTCTCTTTGTAAGTAAGGTGTTATGTATCCAGATATAGAGGGCGAGAACGAAAAACGCGCTCGGGGCCATGACCATGATCGTCCAAGGAACAAAGCCATTTGGAAGGACCCGCAT
>JAAYCF010000037.1 GCA_012744415.1 Thermotogaceae bacterium | reverse complement strand
CGGGAGAAGAACGGACGCGGGCGCAGATGATCCAAGACCTGAAACTGGACATGACCGACTTCGAACTGGAGAAGAAGTTGTATCAACTGATCAAAGCGGACCTGATCTCGCAGGGAGAAACGAACTTCGATTATAAAATATCCAAAGATATCACGTATGAACTGGTCTTTCGAAGAATCTACCAGAAAGAAATCGACAACTTTGTTCCGAATATCCGAAAAGAGATACGACAAGAGATGGGGAAGACAAACTACGAAAAGGGGAAGTTCCGGGAATACCTGGTACGGGAACGGCTGAAGAAACCGTTCAACCTGAAAGAGATCGCGGAAAACGGGATGGACCTGATCATCAAACCCAAAAGCATAGTGGAGCGCGAAAAGGTCAAGGTTGGTCTGCAAGAGCGAGAGATCGACCTGATCGTGAAAGGGAACGTCGAGCTGTGGATCGATGTGAAAGACACGAAAGGGAAGTACGGGAAACGGGAAGCGGAACGATGGATCGAGATCAAACGAACGATCGGGGAAGAAAAACCGAAGACCTTGTTCGCGGTTTACTCGCAAAACGGATACACCGCCACAGCACTGGAGCAACTCAAATCGAACGAGATATATGTAATCGAACTGAAAGAGAAGGGCTAAACATTATAATGGAGTGCCAATAAACGGAGCGCCTGCCGCCTCTCGACTTTAGTCGGGCGCTCAGCCAAAGGCTCATCATAACGCACTTTATTTCGTTCATTGTCTGTTTTCAGCACCTATATAACCCTATTACAGCCTAAATCCTTACCAATTCGTTACTTCCCGATATTCTCCGTGGTAAAATGAATGATCACATCCAGAGGATTCGTGGAGGGATAAATGGAAACGAAGCAACCGGTGAAAGCGCTCGTCCTGTCGGGGGGCGGCGCGAAGGGAGCGGTTCATCTCGGGGCGCTCATCGAGTTGGAGCAAATGAATCTTCGATGGGATTTGATCGTAGGCACCAGTATCGGGGCGATGGTGGCTGCCGGGTATGCTCTGACCCTTCGAACGGAGACGATGCGGCGCTATGCGGAAGGGATGAACCAAACCGTACCCGTGAACATCAAGAACCCGAAACGGATTCCGCCTCTTTTGGCATGTTGGTTCACTAATACCTTCCAAAGCCTTTTTCCGCGTCCGCTGTTTTTTAAAGTCGTCGAACGCGTGTTTGGGGATCGGACTTTCGAGGATACGAAGATCCCTTTGCTTGTAACCGCCTGCAATATCGATAAACGTTGTATTGAAGTCTTTCGGGAAGGTCCCCTAATCACGTCCTTGTTGGCCAGCATGGCGATTCCGGGTGTGTTTCCTCCGGTTCGTATTGGGGCGAATGCGTACTGCGACGGAGGCGTTTTGGAAAACCTTCCGATACGAACCGCCGTAACGGCGGGGGCGGGTCGGATCCTCGCATTCCACATCGTTTCGAAATCCGGCTCGGAAAAGCCGCCCTTTACTTCCGGTTCCACGGGATTGCTTCTTAGAACAGACGCCATTCGCGAACAGTGGCAAGACAGGTTGACGGATAGGGCAAACGCGAAGGTCATCGCGTTCGATACGACGAACTATGGCGTTATGGACTTTCGTCATACTTCGGCTTTGCTGGAGATCGGCAAGGAAACGGTCCGTCGCCGGAGGCAAGAAATTTTGGAGTGGTTGTTGTGATCCTATCGGTCGGGGCTTATTATGGGTATCGGAATGAACAAACCATTTGGGATGTTTTGGACCCTTTGTTGGATAGCGCTTCTCGGATTATCGCCAGTGGTTTCTTTCCGATGCTGATCGCCGCGCGGATTCTAGAAGCGCATGACTTTCCGGATTTATTTTTAGCGTCTTTTGCCAAGGAACTTCGGACTTTGGCAAAAGACGCGCCATTTCCCTTCCGGGTGTGGCAGTGCTATCACCTGATGAAGCGAATATCTATCATCGATGATTTGCCGTTGCGGACGGCGGACGCGATCCGTGAATCCGGTATCTCCGAAGAAATATTGAATCTCCCGTTGGAAAAACCTTTGTGGGTCGAACTCTACAGCGTCGATACGGGCGAGGTCTTCCAAAAAGCAGTAGGCACCTTGTTCGAGTCGATAACGGTTTCCCTTCTTCACCCCGGGTTGGCGCACCCCAAAGAAGGAATCTATAATTCGATGTACCTTACCCCCTTCCCCTGCATATCTCTTATTGAAGAAACGGGTCAAACCGTGACTTTCCTCTCGAGCCATTTTACCTACCGGCATTCGAGGCCGATCACCCGGTATCTGAAAACGCTGCAATTTATACGGAGCGAGGACCTTTGCCGAAGAGCGCTCGATCACATCTCGCGCCATAATACTGTTACAGAGATAGAGCTATAAACCGGGACTTAAGATTGAAGAAATCGTAGCAGGGGTTTTAAAGAAAGCCCGACGGACGAAAAAAGAGCATCTGGCTGCGCCTCCCCGAACAAAAGATGGACGCTCCATACGCGCCAGTCCTTAAAGTCGGTTTAGGTATCGCCGAAGATTGACGACGGTTTATGCAAAGGATAGACTCTTTCAAGACTCATTTTTCGCGAACGCAACCTGTTGGAAAGCCTCATGATAAGTGCTATAATACTTGCCGATTCTTATTTCTGAGTTCATACGCTTATCGTTCACCCGAAGACGTTTCCGGTTTTCGGGTCGAAGCGGAAAGGAAAGCCTACGCTGATGTCATCGATTCTTTTGCTCCTGATTACGGTCATCGCTTATATTGTCGCCTATCACACCTACGGGAAATGGATCGGAAGGAAAATATTGCAGTTGACTTCGTTCAATAAAACGCCTGCAAGGAGTCTCCACGACGCGATCGATTTCGTGCCGACGTCGAAGGGGATCCTTTTTGGCCATCATTTCACCACGATTGCGGGAACGGGTCCGATTGTCGGACCCGCGATTGCGGTGATCTGGGGTTGGGGACCCGCTTTTCTATGGGTTTTGCTTGGACCGATCTTCGCAGGCGCCGTTCACGATATGATGAGTCTGGTTATTTCCTCGCGCCATAACGGGCAAACCGTCGGTGAGCTGTCGAGCGGGTTAATCAGCCCGCGAGTGGGCTTTTTCTTCCAAATATTAGTCCAGATGCTTCTTTGGATTTTTGTGGCAGTACTCGCGATTGTGATCGCTCTGCTCTTTGAAATGTATCCGCGAAGCGTTCTGCCGATTTGGGCGGAAATCCCGATTGCCTTATGGGCTGGACATAGTCTTTACGAAAAAAAGCGAAGCGTTTTGTTTACTTCTTTAGTCGCAGTTGGTCTTATGTATTTCGCAGTCTTTTTGGGGATCAGTTTTCCGATAACGCTTCCGGCGTTCGGCCCGCTTTCTGCAGCAGTGTCCTGGATGGCGATCCTCATGGTCTACGGTTATTTTGCTTCGATCATGCCGGTTCAAAAATTGTTGCAACCAAGAGACTACATCAACGCGCATGAACTGTGGATCGCGATGATTCTTCTCGTCGCCGGAATCATCGTGGGAAATCCCGAGGTCTCGGCCCCTTTCTTTCAGCAAGCTCCCGGCGCGCCTCATCTGGCGCCATCTCTTTTCATCATCATCGCTTGCGGCGCGATCAGCGGTTTTCACGCCGTCACTTCCTCCGGTACCACGGTCCGGCAACTGGAGAATGAGGAAGACGCGCTGTTTATTGGTTACGGGGGTATGCTGATGGAGGGGATTCTGGCTTTGGTGGTCGTTTTGGCGATTACCGCGGGCTTGACGATGGAAGGAGACCGGGAGGGGTTCTTACGATTCTACCGTAGTTGGGATCTCACTTCCGGGGCAGGGTTGAAAGCGCAGTTGGGCGCTCTCGTAGAAGGCGGCACTAATTTGATGGCCGCTTATGGTATGCCCAAAGAGCTCGGCCGCAATATCATCACTGTCTTTATCGTTTCCTTTGCCAGCACTTCTTTCGACTCCGCGATTCGCTTGCAGCGATTCGGATTGAAAGAGATTCTGCAAAAGGTGCCGGCTTTGCGAGAAAAGCGCTGGGTAAACAACCGTTTCATCCTTTCTTTGATCGTTATCGTGGCAGCGATTGGCTTATGTATGATCACGCGTGACGGAAAAGGCGCACTTTTATTATGGCCTGCCTTTGGGGCGATCAATCAATTGTTGGCCGCCTTGACCCTTGTCGTCGCAACCGTATACCTGATCAAGCAAAAGACCCATTTTTTGGTTACCGCGATACCCATGGCCTTTATGCTGTTCGTTATCTTTTGGGGTGCCCTGTATAACTTACGCAACTATATCGATAAAAAAGAGATGCCTTTGCTGATCATTACTGGCGTGACTTTGGCTTTATCCACCTGGATGGTTGTGGAAACCGCGGCGGTTCTCATCAGGAATTACCGCCAACGCAATCATCCGTAAATGCAATAAACATGAAACGCGAAGGGGCTCGGTCGTTAGACCGAAGCCCCTTTTAACTTATTTCAAATACCGGTCGAACCATTCCTTCATTTCTCTAAGCCGTCTCAGACGATGCTTCGGTTTCCCGCTGCGGCTGAGTTCATGGCTCTCTCCTCGGAACATGCAAAGACGGGAGTCGACTCCGTGGTACTTCAGCGCCGTAAACATCTGAATCCCCTCGGGAAGCCAGCACCGGTAGTCCTGTTCCGAATGGATGAAAAGGGTGGGCGTTTTCACTTTGTCCGCGTATTTCAAGGGGGAGTGCTCCCAAAGTTTGTTGACATCGGACCAGGGCGTGGCGCCATTTTGGTCGGGGACAAAAAAGTAACCGATATCGGTCGTGCAAAACTTCGACACCCAGTTCGCAATGCTCCGTTGGGAGACAGCCGCGCGAAATCGGTCGGTATGGCCGATGATCCAGTTGGTCATATATCCGCCGTAAGATCCTCCTGTCACACCCAAACGAGAAGGGTCAACGAAGGGATACCGCTCAAGAATCGCGTCCGTGAAGGCCATGAGATCATCAAAGTCGATTGTGCCGTATTTGCCCCGGATGTCGGCAAAGTCGTTTCCGAGTCCTTCACTGCCCCTGGGATTGCAGTAGAATACGGCATATCCTTCGTTCGCGAGCCATTGCATCTCGTGGATGAAGTTTTCCCCGTAGGTGGTTTTCGGACCGCCATGGATCATTAAGATACCCGGGTAGGTCTTATCGGGATCAAAAGGAACCGGTTTGATCATCCACCCTTCAATATCGATCTTGAGTGCGGGGCGCTTTTCATCCGCTCGTACGAGCACTTTTTCAGGATTGGACAAGCTTCGTTCCCTCAGAACCCACCCGTTGAAGTCCGTCACCGCTTCGAACCGATTATTCGTAAAGGTATATAGCTCCGCGAGCTTCAATTCGTGGAACCCGATGATGGCCAACCTTCCCTTCTTGACGGAAAAGCTATCTAACGAACCCTTCATCTCCGCAACAGTTTCGACCCTTCCGGAACGATCGGTTTTTTTCAGGCAAGCGCCGGCTCCTTCCGTCGACAAGAAATAAAAAGCGCCGGCGTCTTTCTGAATCGCTTGAGAACCACCCCCGTAGCGGCAGTCAGAATTCAGTGCATTACCCATCGCGAGGTCGAGATCGGGTGTCAGGCAGCGAAGGGACTTCTCTTTTAGATTAAACGCGTAAAATTTCGAATTTTCGTTGATTCCGTAATGTTGCATATCGCTCCCGACAACGAAAAGCGTGTCTTTATCCCAGAAGTCGACGTGCTCGGTAAAAAAGGTTTCTCCCAGGGAGAGTTTCTCCAGGGTTTTATCCTTCAAAGAGTAGAGGTAGGTATCGTTCCTAATCTCCATCTTATCGACAAAATCGATACCGGTGAAGACGAGACGCTCATGAGCCTCATCCAGTAAAGGCGTACCGGCGAGGAAGGTTTCGCCTGTGATCGGTGTCAAGGTCTTCGTGTTCGTTTCGAAAAGGTATAAACGTGTTCTTTTTTTATTCGTGAAGCCTTCTCCGTTGCTCCAGAAGGGGATTTCGTCAAGCACTTCATAATCCAGCTCTTCCTTTATCGATTTCAGCAGCTTCGGTTTTTCCGCTTCTGCGATTCCGGAGAGTTTCTCGAGGGGCTCGCACCAGCCGATCTTCATAACGTACAAGTCCGGACGGATCTCAACGATCGACGATACCGGGAAGGGAACGCGGAAGGCTTTTTGCGCTTCTCCACCATCCAGACTGATGGTGTAAAACTGCGTGAAAACCTCTCCGTTTTCTTTCGCTTTAATATCTTCTTTATCGCGGAGAGAGGAAAACAATAGGCGCCTGCTATCGGATAGCCAGATGAACCGGGCCTCTTTACGCGAGGTCGTCAATTGGGTTAGCTTTTTGTTCGAGAGTTGGTAGCACCAGATATCCGAACGATACTCGTTTTCTTCGAGATCCATCTGATGCGCGGCGAATGCGCAAGTTTCGGCATCCGGAGAGAGCGTCAGTCCGGAAAGAAAGGTATACTTCGTCAAGTCGTCCATTTTCAAAGGTTCCACGCAATCCATCTCCTCTATTTGCAAAATTTTCGGATGATACGCCACGCCGCATGCATCGAGCGTCGGTTCTGGCGTACGGGTTTAGTCTATCACAAGTCCGTCAGAAAAAGAATCCGGTGGATAGAAACATTCAAAGCAAAAGCCGAGGATATACATAAAGTGAGGATCCACGAAAAGCTTCGAAAGTCCATTAAAAAAGCTTTATGCTTTTTTCGGAGTTCTTCCGTCACTTTGTGGAAAGGGGTTCATTTTTTTCTGAAATATTCGGGACGAAATAGAGAATGGGTTGTGATATAATACACACTCGTAGACGGAGGAGTGGTTATGAGCGAATTTTCGTTGACGGTGGATTTCTCATCGATACCGGATGGCGAGAGGGCCTATATCGAAGGCGAAGCGTTCCTTTCGGAGATAGAGACTCCGACGGCGACGTTGCCGTTAAGGTCCCCGTTGCATTATGAAATCCAAATTTTACGGAATAAAGAGGATTTTCTGCTAAGCGGGATGGTTTCTGCCGTGCTGGAATATCCTTGCGCGCGCTGCTTGGAGAGCGTGGACCTGGCGCTTTCCGGCCAAATTGAGGCGACATACAAAAAATCTCCGAAAAAGATCAGTGAAGAGGAAATCGAGCTTGAAGACCTCGAAAATGTGATATACTATGAAGCTATGACTTTTGATCTTTCCGAGCGGTTGATCGAGGCAATTTTGGTCGAAATCCCCTCTAAAGTATTGTGCAAGGAAGATTGCAAAGGCATTTGCCCGTACTGCGGGGAGAATTTAAACAATGTGGCTGAGCATCGCTGCAAGATAGAGTCGGAACTCTCACCCGGGCAATTTCTTAGCGCGCTAAAACGAATCGCAATCGACGATACGGATTCAAATAATAATCAAAACGACAAATAGGAGGAAAGACAATGGCTGTTCCAAAACAAAAGCTATCGCGGACGCGGACGCACAGAAGGAGAGCGGAAAACTTATACAAAGCTGTCGAAACGCCTCTTTCGAAATGCCCCAATTGCGGGGAGCCCCGATTACCTCATCGCGTTTGTCTGCGTTGCGGGTTTTATAAAGGAAAACAAGTACTCGAGTTCGAAGAAGGCTCAGAAGAAAAAAAATAAAACGGCGAAAGCCGTTTTATTTTTCGACGAAGATATTTGACGCCTCGTCTTTCCGTAAGGCTAAATTGTACCCCCTGATCTTCACTTCGATTGGATCACCCATCGGAGCCATTCCAATGATTTCCAATTCCACTCCCGGGACAAAGCCCATCGCTACCAAGCGTTTCTTGACAAAATCCGATCCTTTGATCTCCAAGACTTTGACTTTTTCATGCAGCCCGATTTTGTTGAGCGCTAAGTAGGCGGTATGCGGATTCTTCTTATGCTCTTTGGAGAAGGCCTCGAATCTTTTATAAGTTTCCGGTTCTCTTTCGAAAAAAAGCTGAAGAGTCTCCAATCCTCGGTAGAAGTCTTCGGAATCAATGTGCTCCAGCTTCATCGCCAAATCCGAAGAAGCATCCGGCGATATCTTCAATATCGCGTTCAGGAAAGATCCGAAGAGCATCCGGCGTCGAAAAATCCGTTGCGCTTTCGAAATGCCTTTTGGCGTTATTTTTATGTAGCTGTGCCGTTCGTATTCGATGAGATCCGAAGCGCCCAATTTCTTCAGGGCGTCGATGACTGAGGTGCTCTTCTTCTTTAGAGTATCGCTGATATTTTTTACACGCGGCACTTGACCATTGATCTCCATTTCATAGATCACTAACAAATAATCTTCTAGACTTTCCGAAAACATTTCTCCCATCGGGCAGCCTCCTTAAAAGGGTATCT
>JAAYCF010000338.1 GCA_012744415.1 Thermotogaceae bacterium | reverse complement strand
GCTGCTGGTTTTCGGCTTTCCAATTCTTTATTTTAAAGGGTTTGCCTTCTAACTCTTTCTGTAAGGTTTCAGCGAGCGTGTCAGCCGAGAAAACGTCTTTCACTTGAATTTCGATAGAGGAATAGGTAGTCGGTTTCCGGATGATATTCTGAACGGTAACCAGGTTCGAAATCAACCAGCTTCGATTCAAGGAAGCGATGCCCGAATCAAAGACCCCGGTAACCGTTAGCGGCCGTTGGCCGAGTATAAAGGCGGGTACGGTCACATTGAGCGTATCTCCCACCTTCAGACCCAATTCATTTTTAAGATCGGTTCCGATCAACACATCATTTTCTTTGGAAGGCAAATCCCCTTCAACGAGCGTATTCATGAATTCATAGACACTCAGCGCTCTTTGGAAATCGAACCCGCGCATAAAACCGGATTGATCCGACTTGCCGGTTTTTATAAAGACCGGTGTTTCACTGACCGGAGACACCGCTTTCAACTCGGGGAAAATGGCGCTCTTTTCGATCGTCTGAAGCAACTGGTCGGTTTGTAAAATGACCGGATCTTCCCGATCCGCTTGAATGGTGATGTGGGAAGAAGAACCGATTGTTCGATCCACGAGGCTGATTTGAAGGCTTTGGATCAACAAGCCGATAAACACTTGAACCGATACCCCGATGGCGATGCCTAAAAGAATAAGGATTGTTTGCCCCTTACTGGAGACAAGGAAGCGCCAGGCGATCTTCAACGGCAGCATTATTTCGCCTCCTCTTCTTCGAGAAGCTGATAAAGATCCTCTATCGAATAGATATAAACATCCGCGCCAATGGCGTTGCAAACGGGCGTATTCCGTTGGATGGCTTGCCCTCCGACCATGATTTTCACATTCGGTTCGATGATGCGGATTCGGCGGATCAGGTTCTGAACCTGGAATAAGTGATAGGGATTGGTCACACTGATGGCCAGACAATTCGGGGTGTGCCTGCTCAGAGCTTCCGTTAGGGCTTTTTCAGGGGTATTAACCCCGGTGTAGGTTACGGCGTATCCGTGAGCATGGAAGACATCGGCGATAAGACGTATACCGATCTCATGGAACTCTTCCCATGGGCAAAAAACGAAAACGGATTTGTTCTTGGATTTTCGTTTTTCGTATTCTGCCATCACCAGCGGATAGCACAATTCGATCGCAGTTTTAAGCGTTGTACTAAGCACATGCTCTCTCCAGATGCAATAGGGTTCGGCTTCAAACGGGCATTCCCAATGGACGATAGCCGGGATGATCCATTTTTCGTAAATCTCGCGTACGGGCTTTTTTTCGGCAATGAGTTCCAAAATCAATTTAATCGCCGCATCTTTTTCCTCATTCTTTAAATGTTCTGCAAACAATTCGAACGTCTTCAGCGTAAAGATCCCTCCTGTCGCTGCCGAACTCTTAAATCCGTGGATATAACGGTATTATACACGAAATCGGCGCTGTTTATCGGCGCGGACTGTCATGGGCGTTTAATTTCGATGGATGTTAAATGAAGTTAAGATAACGGTTTTACCCGCTGAACCGCATTCAATCTGAGACAAGTGAAAACACGAATCGCGCGCAGGGAAAGGCCATCGACCTCTTGAGCTTTTCCCACAGACCGGCGAGCATCCTCTACGGTTTCGTTGCGGCAGGGTATCGGGAAGCCCTTTCTCGAACCCGGTATGGTTCTTGATAAAAAGGCACCCGCGTTTCTGTTTCAACGCGAAACAATCAGAGCTTTATATTTTGTCTCTGCCCGGCCGGAGTACCAAACACGCGGTTACGGGGCGTAGATCAGCGTCTACGCCATAAAACCGGGAATAGATAACGGGTTGCTGGGATTCGTTCTTCACCCTACGTAACAGTGCTTATCAACCCACAAAAGCCTTGGATTTGTCGAACCAACGGTTATCTGTCAATTGTCGATCCCTACGTAACGCATTGTTACAAAAAAAGAAGACCTGATTTTTCTAACAGCCAAAGAAAGAATGCGTTCTTGGGTTGGCATACGGTCAATAACCTCAGGGTTCTGGATTTTTTATGCCGTATTCCTTTTGCACATTCAGAACCTGCTTACTGTCGAGACTTACTGTAAAAAAAACTTTGAATGACTTTTCTGTTCCTGGATCGCCCGAGTGAGGATTTGCGGTACCAGTCGCTTCGATGAACCACAATTTGTTTCCCCCGGGATCTGTGAACAATCGGTGGAAGGTTCCGGCAGAGCTGCAATTTTCAAAGCGTATGGATCCGTTTAGGTAAGTTTGTACATCCGATTCAGGTACCACTGAAAGAAAGTCTCCCGGCAATGTGATTTCGACAGAACCGTATATTTTTTCCCCTGTGGACACTGTATTGCGATCAATTTTTGCCGAGTTTTCATTAATTATTATTCCCTGTAATACAGTAAAATTGGCCTGTCTTACATCTGAAGATGGACCAGAGATGGCGGCCAATTCCAATTGGTATGGACCTGAAGCGAGTGATTCCGATGCCCCAATCGTCCAACGTTCGGCGAAAACAACGGGATCACCCGGCGTTTGTGTTCTGGATACCCGCCGGATCGTATACCGTGTTTGGCTTGCAGTGTGAGTGAGCGTGGCAAAAGATTCGGGTGTTAGAATCGGGTTATCGAAGGTGTACTCCAACAAGTAACCAATTTCTTCGCCGATAAATAGCAATGAACCCGCAAGGTCGGACCGCCCGAGGCTCCGAATTTTTAGGTCACCTTGTTTTACCTCGAAAATTACTGGGTCTGAAGGAATCTCTCCGGCTTGGCTGGAAGTCGCAGTTGCCACCATCGTAAACCGCGACGGTTCCTCAAAGACGATGCTATCATTGTCGTGTAAAGCCCAATCGCTGGTTTCCCCTTGACGGACGAGGTTTCTTATCAACCACGGTTCCGAATCGCCATCTCTCCAGATTGCCAAAGCGACACCGGTTATAACCGGAGGTATATTCGATAACCTTATGATCGGTTCGATTCTTTGGCCGACAAATAAGCGGGCGTCTTTTGACGGAGCATAGATATCCACGCGCTGAACTGAAGTGAATACTTTCAGTTGAACACCAGTTGAAGTAGCTAATAGAGAAGGGGGAACTGTGTTTAAACAGTAGATGCTGGGAGTGGCCCATACCTTATTCTCATCCCCTGTAGTCGTAAAAATCACATTATCAAAAATCGCGGTTACGGGAATCGTTGTCCCTGAGAAAATGGGATAAGAAGTGTAAGGAGTTGGGTTTCCCTGGATTTCCACGCGAACCTGAATCAAGCCCGGGTTAGCAGATAATCGGTCGTTATTATTAAACCCTACCTGAAGCTCTGAGTTTTCGTAAATGCGATAATCCGCATCCAATACTCCGGACGGGAAATGAAGGTTAGATATTGATGGCAAAACGACATCGAAGCTCTTTTCGCCTGTTGCTTCAAAGGTTTCGCTTCCATACGCGTAAACATCCACATTGACGACTGCGACACCCGGTCCCAATAGCGCGTTAAGTTGAGCGGCCTCGAAAGAAGCGGTGGCGTTCGATGTTGTCGAAATGATAGGAGAATCTTTGGCAGATGTTCCATTCAATCGCGCTTCAAAACGATAAGCGCCATTGAAGAATTCGGGAACTTGCGTCAACTCCATCCTGATTTCGGGATCTTTGACTTGTATAAACCGGTTCTCTCCGTCTGTCGTCCCAACGATACGGACTTGCGGTCTGAACTCAATGACGCTCAGTGTTGCTCTCTTCGTTGTCAACGGATTCAGCAATGAAAAGTCCGAAGCGTCGAAAACCGAGATATCGACTACTGGGTTGCCCGGAAGGGTGGGGGTGAATTTAAAGCTGAAGTATTTGACCGTATTGCTGTTTAATTCGGAAGCGTATGGGGTCGGATCGATCTCCCCCGCCGCAGCGTTTGCGAGAACGACTCTGGGGCTCTGGATGTTCATCCCTTGCGGAATTGTGACGGTAACCCGTAGTGATCCTTCATATCCGGCTAAGTACTGTTTCGATTCATCGAGGTAAATCCCCACGGTCGAAGGCGGGATAACGTAATCACTATCGGAACGCATCCCCGGC
>JAAYCF010000337.1 GCA_012744415.1 Thermotogaceae bacterium | reverse complement strand
GCTGCTGGTTTTCGGCTTTCCAATTCTTTATTTTAAAGGGTTTGCCTTCTAACTCTTTCTGTAAGGTTTCAGCGAGCGTGTCAGCCGAGAAAACGTCTTTCACTTGAATTTCGATAGAGGAATAGGTTGTCGGTTTCCGGATGATATTCTGAACGGTAACCAGGTTCGAAATCAACCAGCTTCGATTCAAGGAGGCCACTCCGGAGTCGAAGATTCCGGTGATCATCAGAGCCCGCTGTCCCAGGATGAAAGCCGGAACCGTCACGTTAATCGCATCTCCGATCTTCAGTCCCAGTTCCTTCTGCAGGTCGATTCCGATCAATACTTCGTTTTCTAAGGAAGGCAAATTCCCGTCGACGAGCGTGTTCATAAACCCGTAAATGCCCAGCGCTCTCTGAAAATCAAAGCCGCGCATGAAACCGGATTGGTCGGATTTCCCCGTTTTAATGAAAACCGGGGTTTCGCTGACCGGAGAGACCGCCTTCAAGTCCGAATAGACTGCGCTCTTTTCGATCGTCTGAAGGAGTTGGTCTGTTTGCAGGATCACGGGGTCATCTCTATCCGCCTGGATCGTGATGTGGGAAGAGGACCCGATCGTTCGGTCCACAAGGCTGACTTGAAGACTCTGGATCAGCAATCCGATAAAGACTTGTACCGAAACGCCGATGGCAATGCCCAAGAGAATGAGGATCGTCTGTCCTTTGCTGGAGATGAGAAATCGCCAGGCGATTTTCAATGGCAGCATTATTTCGCCTCCCCGTTTTCGAGAAATTGGAAAAGATCGTCCATTGAATAGATCGTGATATCGGCCCCGATCCCTTTGCATACGGGGGTATTGCGCTGGATCGCCTGCCCGCCCACGATAATTTTTACCTTGGGCTCGATGATCCGTATCCGGCGGATCAGATCCTGAACTTGGAACAAGTGATACGGATTGGTGACGCTAATCGCGAGGTAGTTGGGCGAATGCTTTCGGAGAGCTTCTGTTAAAGCCTTTTCGGGAGTATTGGTCCCCGTATAGGTAACGCGATACCCGTAGGAATGAAAGAGATCGGCGATGATACGCACCCCGATCTCGTGCAGTTCCTCCCACGGGCAAAAGACCATGACAGACTGTCCATTATGGCCTCGCTTTTCATAGGCTTCCATGACTAACGGATAGCACAATTCGATCGCTGTTTTCAGCGTTGTGCTGAGGACATGTTCGCGCCAGATGCAATAAGGCTCGGCTTCAAACGGGCATTCCCATCGGGCGATTGCCGGAATAATCCATTTTTCGTAAATTTCGCGAATCGGCGTTTTTTCCGAAATGAGTTCCATAATCAGCTTAATCGCCGCATCTTTCTCTTCATTCTTCAAGTATTCCGAGAAGTGTTCAAAGGTCTTCGGCGTAAAAATCCCTCCCATCGTACCGATATATTTAATCTGTAGCTATAGCGCTATTATACACGAAACACAAACGATTGATCGACGCGACTTGTAATGAGTATTTAATTACGGTTGATATAGAATGAAGCGCGGATTAAAGTTTTCCTGATCGAAAGACAACCAAACTGCGAGGTTGAAAACATGGAACGCATGCTGGTAAGAGCGATTGACCACAACCGATACGAGTTATTCCGGGTGATGGGTGAGGTAACGGGTACGGCTGTGAAGGATCACGACTCTTTCTTGGAAACCCGGTTGAATCCGTCTCCGTGGGGTAACTATCTTTATCGCTTTCAATTGGAGGAAGACCGCCTTTCGGATGAGATAGAAGTGATTAAACAGAAGATCCAAAGCGGCTGTCTTCCCAATCAAATCCTCTTAAGTTCTTCCGATCGCCCGGTCGGTCTCGTTAACGCCTTTGTCGAGTCCGGATTTCTTCAAACCCTTTCTCAAACAGGAATGATACTGGAGAAGGGCCAACTGCGCTATCCAGAAGATTCGGCCTCGTTCCTGACGATCGAAATGGTAACCAAGGAATCCGATCTAGGCAATTGGGTTCATTGCGTAACGGACTACCTCTTTCATCAGGGGTGCGTGGAGACCCGGGCTTATCTCCCGCTCTATAGAAGTTTGCACCAATTGAAGTCTTGCATGCTTTTCCTCGGCAAGATCAACGGTCTTCCTGTGTCGACTGCGTTTTTGTTTCAACACGAGTCGATCGGAGCTTTATATTTTGTCTCCACACG
>JAAYCF010000336.1 GCA_012744415.1 Thermotogaceae bacterium | reverse complement strand
CTTCTTCATGTGAGATAGATAACGACGGGATACGATAGAACACCGTATCCGGGTGGCAGCGGAGGAAAAGCGGCTCCAATTCTCCTTTTTTCGTAGAAGTGGTCATACTCAGGAGTTCATATAAAAACGCAAAGCGGTCTTTTTCCAAAGACATGATTCCGACACCATAGGCGAATAACAGCGCCGGATAGTTCAGAACAGGTCGAAGGTGTTCTGTCGTGTAGTGCGATTCGAGTTCTTTTGACCCCATGAAAGTCCGAAATGTCTTTCGGATGAGAAGGTCTTTTTCTGTTTCAGGAGCCGTGTAAACCAAATACCCCAGCATTTTGGTCAGTTTGCGGGAAGCGTTTTCCGTTTTGCGTATACGGGTGAGAAAAGTCTCCGAAGGCAACAGCGTCGACAGGAAAGAATAAAGCGCTTGCATCTCTTCTTGAAACAACAGGTTTAATAGGGCGGACTTCTGAGGGTTGACGGCGTATTCTTGAACAAGCCTTACCGCGACACTTTCCGAAAAGGGTTCCCGAGACTCTCCTTCTTCCAAAGCGAGGACTTTGTCCTTTAACTCTTGAAAAAAGGCGTCCCCTGATTTGATCGAGATAAACTCGCCTCCCAACAGGTTAACTAACGAAGCGGCGTTTTCATTTTGCGCGATGGGGGAAAGTTGGCAAAAATACAGGCCGTATCGCTTTTTAGAAAACCGAATGAGGGCTTTCCTGAGGGCAACATCGTAGTTGGCGGACCAGCCGCAGATGATCAAGCCGAAATCTTCGAAAAGTCGTTCAAAGTATTTTTCGTAGATTTCGGGATAGGTTTCCAACTCTCCGGTGAGGTTCCGAATCCGCGCGTCTTTGTAGTCTCCGTTGATCTTCCATATCGTGCAATCCGAGTGAACGTAGTTTAAAGCACCGCTCCAGATGGCATCTTCGGTCGAAACCACGTCCGGAATCACCCCTTCTTCCTCTAAAGCTTTCTCCAGTAGCCGATCAAAATTGGTGGTGACGATCATACGAAAATACCCTTTCAACACTAGAGAGGCGATCGCGCGATGAGCGGCAGTCGGGACTTTCACCCCTTCCGCGCTTTCCCGGGGTGTGGCTTCGAAATATTTCTGCAATACGCCCTTTCTTTCCGTCCGCGTTTGAGAGATTTTCTCAAGCAACCCCGAATAGTTTGGATCTTCTCCAAAACGGAGGCGGTACCATTCCGTCGGATCCTTCGTTTCGATGCCGCTGGCTTTCGCGAGTTCGGATACGATCGAT
Organism: Thermotogaceae bacterium; assembly: GCA_012744415.1. Lineage (GTDB taxonomy): Bacteria > Thermotogota > Thermotogae > MWEM01 > MWEM01 > MWEM01. The sequence goes on along the minus strand of JAAYCF010000336.1, from coordinate 5,056 downwards.
CGCACGACTTCGATCCCGGTCGGAATCCCCGCGCTTTGAGACAATCCCGAGCCAATCAAAAGGGCGAATTTCCCGGGATTGTTACGGACGGTCAAAGCGATTTTTAAGATAACGTCTATCATAGGACTCCTTTTAATAAAGGCAACACGAAAAAAACCATCCGCTTATCATTGGGATGGTAAACTGAGAAAGGTCTCCACCAGAGAGGGATCGAACTGATTTCCACTAAGCCGCGCGATGATGTGTTTCGCATCTTCAGGAGAGAGACTGGTGCGATATGCCCGGTCGCTGGTCATCGAATCATAGGTATCCACTAAAGCGAGGATCCGAGACAACAGCGGAATATCTACTCCCGAGAGTCTGTCTGGATAACCGTTTCCGTCCCATCGTTCATGATGGTGCTTGATGATAAAGGCAATCTCTTGCAACTCTTCCGAAGTATTCAAGACTTGATATCCCCAAACCGGGTGTTTCTTAACCATTTCGTATTCATCCAGGGTCAATTTGCCGGGTTTGTTGAGGATGCTCGTTGGGACAAGAATCTTGCCGATATCGTGGACCAATCCGGCCCAGTAGAGGGTTTGAAGATCGGAAACGGGTAATCCCAACGTTTTACCTATTTGTTCGGCTAACATCGCGACATGCTCCGAGTGGCCTTTTGTGTAGCTGTCATATATCTCGAGGATTTTGACCATAGAATACACGATATCTTTTTGAAAACGGCCTTGCATCACGATATACTTCTGGACGGTCATGAGTGATGCGAGGATTTGACAGTAGTCCCGGAAACCCCGCAGGGTCCTTTCCGAAAAGGAAACGGCGTTACCTTTTCGGATATCGATACAAAAATTGCCGATAACTTGCCCACCCACCTCCAGATCCATCGTTAAGCTTCTGGATACCTGGGGAAAGGCTTCGGAAAAGATCTCTTTCATATAGGGAGGGACACGCTCGATCAGGGCATCCGAGGCGTTATCCAGTTCAGTGGGAACTGGGAAGAGCCCAAAAAACTCACGCCGGTAGCGAAACGGTTTCAGCCTTTCGAAATCATATCCTCGGCACGCCACAAAGGACCAATCATTCCGATCGATCTTGGCGATATAACCAGAATCCGCTTCAGGGAATAGTGTGAGAAGTCCCCTCAAGATTTCGTTGAAAAAGGTATCTTTTCCTACCAGATCGTCTTTCGATACTTGCGTGATCAAGGTTGAAAGGCTCTTCAGCTGATCGGTCACGCATTCATTATCGACGCGGAGGCCGGCAATTTCGTTTTCGAGCGCGACGATCCGAGAGGTGAAAAACTCCTCTTTCACCGTCGGATTCGGTGTGTTTCTTTTCGAACGGATCAACAAAACAAATAAGGCGCCGTTCAGCAAAGCGGACAGAACAATAGCGGCGATCAGCACGTTTTTCATCTCTTCCGATATAGTCTCGGGATTCAGTATCCAGGGGATTATAACAGATTGACGATTCTTAGATAAATCAAAATGTGAATTTCATTCTTAACGGTTATGGTAGAATAAGGCATAAGACAAAAAGGAGAGAAAAGAATGGATTACAGGACTTGGGACAGAGAAATGTTTGGAAAACATTTCCACGTGGAACTGGGGCGGGTAGCCAAGCAATCCGCGGGTTCCGCTTATGTGCAGATGGGCGACACGGTTGTTCTGGTCGTCGCGAATGTGTCAACGGAAGCGAAAGAGGGAGACTTTTTCCCTCTTACGGTTGAATTTCAAGAAAAATTTTATGCGGCTGGGAAAATACCCGGAGGTTTTTTAAAGCGGGAAGGAAGATCCGGAGAGAGTTCGATCCTTTCTGCCAGATTGATGGATCGACCGATACGGCCGTTATTCCCGGATGGTTTTTTCAATGAAGTGCAGATTATTGCGAATGTTTTTTCGTTAGACAACGATTCTCCGGCGGATACCTTAGGCATCCTGGGCGAATCGATCGCCCTCAATTCGTCGATTATTCCTTTTCAAGGCATTGTAGCGGCTGTTCGTGTCGGTTATTTGGAAGGAAAACCGGTTCTCTTCCCCACCGAAGCGCAGCTCGGTGAGAGCGCCATCGATCTGGTGGTCGCCGGGACAAAAGAGGCGATTTTAATGGTGGAGGGAGAAGCCAAAGAGGTAGAAGAGCCGATTCTGCTGGAAGCCTTGCAGGCTGCGCATGAAGCTGTCGGGCAACTGTGCGATTTTCAAGCCGACATCTTCGCCGAGCTCGCTTTGCCCGAAAAAATGAGCTTTGTCGTACCGAGTTTATCTGATGAGGAAGCGCACCGACTGACCGGTTTGATCGATCCGGCCGCGTTAGAAGAAAAGCTATTCCTTTTCGGGAAAAAAGAACGGGAAAACGCCTTGGTTCAATACAAGAAAGAAGTGCTGCAAGCGTTCTCTCAGACCCTTCCGGAAGAAGAGCAAGAGAAGAAGATGCGGTTGGCCGACAGCCTTTACGAAGAAAAGCTCCAGCATATGATGCGGCGCTTTATCATCGAGAAACGCAAACGCGTCGACGGTAGAGCTCCCGAAGATATTCGCAAGATACGATGCGAGATCGGCATTTTGCCAAGAACGCACGGTTCGGCTCTCTTTACGCGCGGCGAAACCCAGAGTTTGGGAATCGTAACCTTAGGAGGCCCCGATGATGCCCAGATGATCGATACGATCTATCAACAGGGCGACAAGTCGTTTATGCTGCATTACAACTTCCCCGCCTTTTCAGTCGGCGAAATAAAACCCTTAAGAGGGCTCTCTAGGAGAGAAGTCGGCCACGGCCATCTGGCGGAAAGGTCTGTAAAGTTCATTCTACCTTCTTTAGGAGAATTTCCCTATACCGTTCGGGTCGTTTCGGAAATTCTGGAATCCAATGGCTCCTCTTCGATGGCTTCGATCTGTTCAGCCTCACTGGCGCTGATGGAAGCAGGCGTTCCCGTGAAGAAGCATGTAGCAGGGGTCGCCATGGGAATGATCTTTGAAAAAGACGGCGTCGAGGTCTTGAGCGATATCAACGGGATGGAAGACCATCTCGGAGATATGGACTTCAAAGTGGCCGGAACGAAAGATGGGGTCACGGGATTCCAAATGGATATCAAAGTCAGCGGTATCTCCCAGGAGATTATGAAAAAAGCGCTGAATCAAGCCAAAATAGCGCGGCTTCATATCCTGAATCTGATGAACGACGCCATATCAGAACCGAAACCGGAAGTATCCCCCTACGCGCCGATGATCGTCTCAATCGACATTCCAACAGAGTCGATCGGAGAATTGATCGGTCCGGGCGGGAAAACCATCAAACGGTTGACGAAAGACTTTGAAGTGGATATCGATGTGGACGATTTAACCGGGAAAGTCAGCATAGCCGGTGTCGATCGCGAGAAAACGAACTTGGCCTACCAATACATCAAGAACATGTCTACGCCCTTAGTCATTGGGGAAAAATATGAAGGCGTCGTCACGCGCGTTGAAAAGTATGGCGTGTTTGTGGAAATCGCGCCAGGGAAGGTCGGTTTGCTGCACACCTCGAATATGGGAGAGAATGTTCGGGACGCCACGACAGTGATGAAAATAGGTGACGCGGTGCAAGTGGTCATCGGAAAGATCGAACCAACCGGCAAACTTGATTTGAAAAGAATCATCGACGGAAAAGTAGCGGTAAGCACGAGAACGGGATCACCCAACCGCCCCCCGAGGAAACCCCCGTATCCGAGAAGACGTCCTACGGGCGGGGGTATGGATGCAGAATAAACTCTCGGAAAACACGAAGAAACGGTGTCTTTTCGGTAATGTCTTCTCTCAAAAGATGGAGGGAGTCCGTTCAGTTTGTATTGGGATCGCGATTAAAGCGGGTTCTTCGTATGAACCCGTTCGTAAACACGGAATTGCCCATTTCACGGAGCATATGGTCTTTAAGGGCACGAAGTCCCGAGACGCTTTCGGGTTGAAAGAGCCGATCGAAAAATCGGGAGGCAGCATCAATGCCTTTACAGGCAAAGAAAGCACGATCTATTTCGCCCGCGTTCCCGATTTTCAAGCTCGTACCGCGATCGATATTCTGAAATCGCTTTGCTTCGAAGCCGAGTTTCCCGAAAGTCAGTTCCATATGGAGAAAGAGGTTGTGCTGGAAGAGATCCACTCGACTGAAGACGATCCGACGGAGCAAGTGTACGAGAACTTTTTCCAGGAAGTGTGGCACGACTGTCCCTATGGTAAACCGATATTGGGCAGTGAAAAATCGATCATCTCTCTTAAGAGAGATGATCTTCTTGGATTTTATGACTCGAAGTACGTTTGTGAAAATATGATCTTTTCCCTGGCGGGCAACTATGATCCGCAACTGATAGATTATCTGGAGGGGTTTCGCCACGGACGGAAGATCCGAAAAGAACCGGAGATTATCTATTCCCCTCGTCAGACGCTCATCATCAAGGAAAAAGAGGATTTGCAGCAGATCCATCTGCTAATGGGCATCGAAGCGCCATGCCGAATCGACGGCGATTATGAGGCTTTGCAAGTTCTCAATACGGTCCTGAGCGGAGGGATGAGTTCCCGGCTGTTTCACGAGATACGCGAGAAAAAAGGGCTGGTCTATGCGATCGATACGGGTTTGATTTCCTATCCCTTAGGCGGAGTATTCTACTTGTATTCGGCGACAACCGGCGAGAAGATTATTCCCCTTTTGGACGAGCTGAAGCGGCAGTTGTCCCTTCTGATCGAAACCGGTATCAGCGAAGCAGAACTCGCCTACGGCAAAGAACGGCTGAAAGGGAAACTGCTTCTGTCAACCGAAAGCACGTACGCGACCATGATGCGTAACTTGGATACCGGAATCGCCTTTGGTCAACCGCTTTCCGTGAACGAGATGGAACAACGGATCGACGGCATTACGGTAGAAAAGATCCGTAGCGCGTTGGAAAAATACTTCACGTCTCCTTGGGTGGTCAGTATGGTGATTCCAGGAAAGTCCTCGGAAACGATAAAGAAAACGGATCTATATACGAATGGGGGGTTTTTCTTGTAACCCTTTACGGCGGTGAAAGGAGAGCTAATGTGAAAACGCG
>JAAYCF010000335.1 GCA_012744415.1 Thermotogaceae bacterium | reverse complement strand
TCCTTTTGTTCGGCGCTTCCCCACTCCCACCAAGAGGGAAAATTCACAACTTCATCGGGGTCGGCGTTCGGACCTAAATAAATCATCGCCGATGGCGTAGCAACCCAAGTGTCTCCACCAAAGATGAAAGGTTTCGAGCCGTTTATCGTCGTTGTCGCGTTTGTACCGGTAAGCCCACGAATCGCGGAAGAACCGGTTAGTTCAATCTTGCCTCCGACGGAGAAAACGACCCAATCGGTCGGATCTCCCGAAGACGGCGGAAACGGGGGATTCACATTGGGATTCGGACCGCCGTTCCCTCCTCCCGATCCGCCGAAAAGCGAAGTGGGCGTCCCGAAGGTTGAAGTGACCCAGAAGAAATTGCCTGTGGTGGAAAGGGCAGTGACCGCGAACAGCAGTGTCATCATGGCCAGTATGAGTATCTTTTTCATAAAGCACCTCCAAAATTACTTTTTTATTCGAATTTTATTTTTGTCGTCCCGCGGAAGATAGCATTCGTTCCTCTTCGTCCTATCCTCCATTATCCCAAATATCCCTATTGTAAACGGAGCGTGATTAGTAAACCATTAGTCCCGATTCATTGCCCTGAAAACTGGGTTCGTGAACCCCCTACTTAAAAGGCTATATCGTCTCAGCCGTTTCCAAAACTCCTTCAGTGTTTCAGAATGCAAGTTTTCCTATTCCTCAAGTCTTAGAAATTTTTAAGTTATTTTCGCTCCCGTTTCCATTGAGACCTCTTTTAATTCGCTTACCTAAATTTGTAGATCACGCTTTCAGTAGCGGTAAAAGTGTAAATCTCGAAAGAATCCGATGGTTCTTTAAACAGGTTCCCGTCTTCGTTATAAACGAATATCGTTTTTGTCGCTTGGGGAGCCAGCAGATTTGTTTGAGTGGAGTCAATCAGCGCGTATAGCGAAGTAATCTCGGCATCGATTGTCTCCGTAGCTTCGTAAATCACAATCCTGATATTACTATATACTCGAGTGGATTCGAAACTGGGAAAAAAACCCATACTCGGTTGTGCAGAAGGAACATCTATGTCCAGAAAGAATGTGTTATTCACGGGTGTCGCTTTCTCCTCTATTTTCTCACCTATTTCCGTAGCTTTCAATCCTTCTTTCGGTGTCGTTTTGTCTACCCAATTTTTCATCGAAATGATCGCGATTTTAGGGTATTGAAGGGTCTTGGCCGCAATTGAACGGCTCTGGCTTTTAAAGAGGTCTTTGGATAGATTGTGTATGTAGATTGCCGTCAGGGTTGAAAATATTAGCAGAATCACCGCGATGGATAAAAACGCGATCCCGTTTCGCCGCTTCATCCTCCTGCCCCCAAAGTCCAAAAATTGCGCTTCTTTTTATATTCGATGTTTTGTCCCGGATTTGCGGGATCAGGAATCAGGTAGATCAACTCCAGTTGGACGTACTCTTTAAAAATGGTAAAAGTCGCCGCTTTGATAGGCTCAAAAAGCGTTTGGGTCATCGTCGCGTTGATCGTCGGGATGTATTTGCTCATCTTCAATTTTGACCCTGCTTCCACCCAGAACGTTGTCTTCGAAATCATCTCCCCGAAATATTCGGTCGTTCCCCCGATGTCGATGCCTTTGAATCGCGGCTGGTATTCGGGAATCTCATAAGCTAACGTTAGCAAGTAATCTTCCTTTTCTCCGTCTGAATGGTAGAATCCTGTTGGAGTGCTTAAAGGGTCAAGTTGTGTTTTAAAAGTATGGGAAACAGGATTCCAATAAGTTAAAGTCGTCGGTGAGCTTTCACTTAAGGAATCCATACTGAAAACCCATAATTTTGCAGAATTAGAACCGCTCGTCGGCCAATATAACTCATCTCCTGTGTATAGGTTACTGCCTCCGATATAGGAGAAATATATTTTTGACACGTCAATCGTTTCACCAGTAATAGTCCTATTGCTCGCTTCTTCAGTGAATGAAGCAGCTATCGTAGCCGTAAAATCCTTATCCCATGTATCCGTCCAAAATCGATCATAACTCGAAAACTTCCGTAAGATACCCTTTTCCACCTGCGCATACTTGAGCTTCATCGTTTGACCATCCGAGGTCGTCGTCGCTGAGCTTTTTCCGAACTCATCTAAGCCAAATGCAGTTAACTCTGCCGTTGAATCCTCGGCGTATTGTATCGTCGTTGTGGCCAAATTCCCGGACAAGCTTCCACCCCATTGCAACTCCCGCGCAATAAGCGAGAAGGCGTTTTCCAATTGGGTTTCCGCATACATCTTCGCGGCGATTTGCTTATTGAGCTGCATCGATCGGAAAATTACTTGAAAGACCCCGACGAAAAACAGCATGAATACGGCAAAAACCCCGATGGTGATGCTCAACTCTATCATTGTAAACGCTTTTCGATTTTTACCCATCAGTCGATCACCCCGGGCATTCCGTCCACGATACGGATCACTTTTTGCGGCGCGTCGGTTCCTGTTCCCTGGTTCGTGAGGTAGATGCGGATCGTTGTCGAGGCTTGATCGGTGAGCAGCGTGTAATGCG
>JAAYCF010000334.1 GCA_012744415.1 Thermotogaceae bacterium | reverse complement strand
TTCTGCGATAAAACGGATGTGGTTTTCCAAAGCCACAACTGGCCGCATTGGGGGGAAGAGATTCGCGAATACATGACGAACACCGCCGCCATCTACAAGTTTATTCACGATCAAACCTTACACTATGTCAATCTGGGTTACTCCTCCACGGAAATCGCCAATAGTATCCGGCTTCCGGAAAAGCTGGAAAAAGTATGGTACACCCGTCAGTATTACGGCACGCTCTCCCACAATGTCAAGGCGGTCTATCAGAAGTATATGGGATGGTATGACGCCAATCCGGTCAATCTGAACCTCCTTTCTCCCGAACAAACCGCAGAAAAGTTAGTGGAATACCTGGGCGATACCGATGCGGTACTGGAAAAGGCTCGGGAAGATTTCGAAGCCGGCGAGTATCAGTGGGTGGCTCAGATCACCAAAGAATTGGTTTACGCCGATCCCTCCAACGAGGCGGCCCGAGAGCTATGCGCTGATGCTTTGGAGCAGTTGGGATATCAGGCGGAATCCGGCATCTGGCGCAACGCCTACTTAACCGGGGCGCTCGAACTCCGGATGGGCAACCGCGCGCTCGAAGCGCTTTCCGTAAGCGGCTTAAAGAATACGTTACAAGAAATGACGCTGGATATGTTGCTGGACTTCATCGCCATCTCCACCGACGCGAACAAAGCCCAACACGATGAACTAACCCTAAACCTCGTGATCGTGGACACGGGTGAAACCTTCTACGTCCATCGCAAGAATGGCGTGCTGCTCAGCTACCCCGGTGAAACCCGAGATGACGCGCAAGCGACCGTCACATGCGCGAAACTACAGTTGTTTTCGCTACTAACGGGCAATCTGCCTCAAGGGGTCAAGATCGAAGGCGATCCGATGGTTTTGAAGCGTTTGATCCAATACGCGAAAGTTTTCGATGGCAATTTCAATATCGTCGAACCGTGAAGGGAGGGAGCGCTCGGTTTGTATGCTGGCGCCGTGAAACCTGTTCGATGATGGTGGATCAAGCATCGTTGATTGAGCGGCCCTTCCAAGACATATCCTTATTTCGAGAACCGTTAATGGACTTATAGGCGGCAAAGGTGAGTGAGAAAAACGTAAACGGGAGTAAAAACGCGCTATACCAGGGAAATCCGTATTTGTGATCGAGAACCATCCGGATGCCGGTTACGACTCCGATGATCCATAAACTGAGCGCCACTTGCTCGATCGATTGACTAAGAATGAGAAGGATAAAGGGCATAATCGTCGCGAGGAACAGCATAGCGATCAGAAAAATGATCAACGATGTTTTTCCGAACAATTCGTGGTAGAGGCTTCGCGCGATCCCGTCGATCGTATCTTTGGGCGCGGTATACATGCGGCAGGAGACTATTTTGGTCATATCCAGCATCTCGGTTTTCGAATGATGTTCAACAAGCACTTTGTTCAAGGCAGCATCGTCCACCCATTGGTTTTTGATTTGTTCGTACCCGCCTGTCGTTTGATAGAAGTCTTTACGAATGACGATGAAGGCGCCGTGTATCGCGCTTCTTACAAATCGGAAGTTTCCGATTTTGAAAAGGGGTAACGTAGCCAGCGGAAGCATCGGCACGATCGG
>JAAYCF010000333.1 GCA_012744415.1 Thermotogaceae bacterium | reverse complement strand
GGGCATGAGACGTTCTCGGAGACGATAGCGTTTCGCCCAGACGAGAATGTATATGCATTCGAGAACGTCTTACCTCTCGCCTTTTCCTGTGTAATGGAATGACCTTATAAAAACCATGCCGAACTGAAGTTTCACCTACTGGAGAAACGTAGCTGGGGCGCTCCAAGCTCTCCTTCGAGCGATACTCCTTATTCATTCGCCCCCTTCGTGGATAAATTCTTTAGCGGTGAGTAACTAAACCCATGCCGAACTAAAAGTTCGGCGCTCCAAAAAAACAGAATCCCAAAAAGCGGTGCTCCAAACTCACGCTCAAGTTGGAGGCGAAACCCGTTCAAGAGCGATCAGCGCGGCGCCGATCGCACCGACGATCTGCGGTTCGGGGGGGACAATCAACGGAATTTGGAGTTTATCGCGCAAACTGTTGACGACTCCTACGTTTTTCGCGACCCCGCCCGTCATCATCACCTTTTCTTCTTTGCCGACACGGCTCACGAGCGCTGCTGTCCTTGTGGCGACAGAATCGCAAAGCCCTTTAACGATATCGGGGGTTTCCTTGTTTTGCGCGATTAAAGAGATCACCTCCGATTCCGCGAATACGGTACACATGCTTGATATCGGCACTTTCTCCTTCGTGCGAAGCGAAACGGGTCCTAAGTCTTCGATCTCCAGCTCGAGGGTCCGAGCCATCATCTCCAAAAACTTGCCGGTTCCGGCTGCGCACTTGTCGTTCATCACGAAATTTATCAGTTCTCCGCCTGAATCGATTCGCATCACCTTGCTGTCCTGCCCTCCGATGTCGATCACCGTTCTCACGCCCGGATCCAACCATAAGGCTCCCCGCGCGTGGCAGGTGATTTCGGTTACCGTCTCGTGGCTGAAAGAGGCGACGGTTCTTCCGTAACCGGTGGAAACAACGTATCCGATATCGGATAGCATCAAATGGGCGGCTTTAAGGGCTTCATTCAAGGCGTTTTGCGCTCCTAAACCGCTTTTAGAGCCCGTTTTAACAATTGAAGAAGCAAGAATCTGAAAAGTATCATCCATTAGGGCGACGTTGACGGAGGTGGATCCGACATCGATACCGGCGACGATACGTGACGTTTGAAGATCTTTCCGCATTTTAAGCTCCTGTTTATTCAAAGCGAAAAGCGGTTTATGGGGAGTTTCCAACCCTCTTTTCGCTAAGATGGATTCTAAAAACGCCTCAAACCGCGTTATTAGTTGACCTTGAGAACCGCTCGTATAATCGGTCTCGATCTTTAACAAAGGACTTCCGAAGCGTTCCCGCCATAAAGCATAGTCGTACCCGTAGAAATCGCAAAACTTGACGGTTTGATAAAGAATGCCTTCCGGACGGTTTTCAAGAAGAGAATCAGGGTATCGCTCCGTGCAGTTCATCCGCATGCAGGGTGGTTGATTAAGCAACGCGCGAGCATAATCATTCATCGTTTCAATTTTCTGCTGAAAGATCTCAAATCGATTCGGATTTGTGCAGGTCGTATCGGAAATGATCCGAACAGGGTAACTGGTAAACCATTTTTTAAGATCGGGATGGATGCGCGCGCCGGCTAATGCCAATCTCACAGGGGGAAACGGAGCGCGTGGATCGGGTTCTGAATTGGCCGGACGAGAAGGCGGAATGGAATCAAAAAACCGCTTTTGGTCAAAGGATTGGGAAAAAAACGTTTGCGCTCCTTCGACAAAGCGGTACAACTCTTGCTCGAAAAAACCGACGGCGGCGCCATCATTTTTTCTCGGCAAATCAATAAAGGCCACCCATTCAAACCTGGGATCGTGAAGGACCACGTCATATAGCCTGCGGATACTGTCGCAACAGTTGGTCAGAACCAGCCGCGAAATATTCTTTTCCAGACACGTTTCTAAAACCGCGCGGGCATAAGAGCATATATTGGGATGCATCATCCCGTCCGCGCAACAAATGGATTGTATCTTCGGTTCTATGCGCTCGGTCATTTCCGAAAACCCGTTCAATATCTCGACGGGGGTATACTTGCATAGGTATCCTGTCATCGTAGCATCTCCAGAAAGGCTTCCACTCTCGTTTTCGTTTGCCCTTCAGGCATATTCCTCCGATCTACGGCGTCTCCGTCGAGAACCAAACACGGTATGCCTTTCGCTTTTAAGGCTTCGGCCATCAGCGCGGCGCCTCCGGAGGACTGCTTGCATCCCCATTGGCAGAAGTAGATGACGCCATCGGGTTTGAGTTGGTCCATCAAACGAAGAATCCAGTCGATTCGTCTTTGGAAAGGACCATTGAATACCTGGTAGACCATTTTTTTCGCCAAAGCTTGCAACGGATCTTTCAAATCGAGTGGTTCGAGATCGTCGAGATTGATATCCATTCCTAATATTTGGTAGTCATTCTTGTAATTAAAAAGCGCGCGCAGCGTTCGGTCGAAAAACGGGATCACTTGTATCCAGAAGATCGTTTTACCCGTTCGGGAAGAGGCTTTTCGAATATCTCGAACGAGCGTGCGGAAAAATTGCAGCGTTTCGATCCGGCCCATACCCGTATGGGTCAGCATCAGTCGCGCCATCTCCAGTGTCAGGTGGTTCGGGAAGGCTTTTACGGCCAATGCTTCCAGGTATGCTGCCATCCATTTCTTCGTTTCGTTTTCGACGGCGATTACCTCTCTCAGTCGATCGATAACAAAGGGTTTCCCCGTGATCTCTTCTATCTGCTTCACCGATTCCTTCAGCTGGCCGGCGACATAGCGAACGGCTCCGGATGAAGGAGTGTAAGGCACGTCGATGACCAGAGACGGGAGCGCTCGACGCTGCGCCACGTACATGAAGGTCTTGGTATTGGCATCGCACAAAACCGATGAGGCCATCGCGAAAAG
>JAAYCF010000332.1 GCA_012744415.1 Thermotogaceae bacterium | reverse complement strand
CTTCGCCCAAGCGGATTCGTGATGAATCCCGTCTTCCACGATTTCGAATCGCAGCCGTTCGGGAGACATTTTTTTGGATAAAGCGGCAAATACCGCCTGGTTCACGCGCACATATTCCTCTTGGTCGCCCACTCCGCATTCGCGAGTGCCCACTGAAAGAAAAAACCTGTGAACCCCCGTCAGAGTTGCTCTTTCCGTCGCATGCAGAACGGATGATTCCGATACGAAAAATGCTCCCGAAAGAGATCCGAATCTGGAAAAAACCCCTGTTCGCGTCAAAGCGGCATAATGGGTGATAACGCCACCCATGGAAGAACCCACCATTCCCGTGTATTCCGGGGAAGGAATCGTCGGATAATTCTGATCGATCATCGGTTTTATCTGCGAAACAATCGTGTCGAGATAGAGGTCTCCTTTTCCACCCACGGGTTTAGGGATGAATCGATCCAAACCCGGATGCGTGATGGGAAAGCCCGCGTATTCATCGAACCGGCGTCCCCCGTTCGCGCATTCCAAACCCACCACGATGATTCGGGGCAAACCGGGCCAGTCCCGGTAAGCTTGGATCAGCCCCCAAGACACGCCGTCAAAAGCATCTTCATCCGAGAAAACATTGTGCCCGTCGTGCATATACAAAACAGGAAAACGTTCTCCCTCTTCTTTTTTTTCCGGGATGCCAACATACAGTCGGGCTTTTCTTTGAAGCCTCGGCAGATCGACCTGACATTTGGTGTATTCCACACCACACCCCCCCGCCCGGCAAGCTTTCGGCGTTTTCGAATTCTTCGGCACATTATACACCGGATCCGCCCGGGCTGGATTGAGGTAGATACTTGACAACTTGTTACTCGGGTGTTATACTAGTAGTAATGACTATCACTACTAAACTCATTTCGGAGGAATGGTATGAAAGACATCCATTTGCTGGAAGAGATGGGATTGTCCCAAAACGAAGCCAAGTGCTTCATAGCGCTGCTTAAAAAAAGCCCGATGACCGGGTATGAAGTGGCGAAAACGGCTGGAGTAACGCGAACGATGGTCTATGACGTCCTGAAGCGCCTCGAACGCAAGAAATGCTTGAAGGTCATCGAGGGCAACCCGAAAATGTATTCCGCCGTCAACTACAAAGACTTCGTCCGTTCCGCAAGAGATGAGTGTTCCAGCAAGCTTGACTCCCTTGAAAAACAGCTCGAATCCTTGACGAACGCTTCCAGCCGCGAAAATTTCGTTTTCAATCTTTCCGGGAAGACGGATATGATCGGGGCATTCAAAAAAGCGATCGATCAGAGCCATAATGAGATTTATCTTTCCGCCTGGGCCCAGGAAGCGACATTGATTGCGGATCAATTGAGAGCGGCGTATCAGAGAGGCGTAAAGATCTATATCTTTTCTTTTTGCGCACTCCCTTTCGACTTCGGCATACAGTACACCTACAATCTGGAAGATGCCCATCGGAAATTCCCGAACCGTCGTATTACGGGGGTTTTTGACCGCCAAATCCTGATCATGGGCGAAGGAAATGAGAGTATTGAAGAGATCGGTATCTCCACTGAAAATCCGATGCTCATGGAGATGGCCATCGATCAGATGCTGATGGATCTGATTCTTCACCGCACGCTCAGCCACTTTGGTTATTTGAAGGGGGTTTCCCAAGTCAGCGATTATGCCCGCGAGATTGATCGTTTTTTCGGTGACATCGCCATGTACACGGATATCCCGAAACGGCTGGATGAATAAGCGGTATCATTAAGGAGGAAGTAGATGTTTAAACCACTTTCCGATTACAAACCTGATCTGCAGAAAACCCTCTCAGTTATGTCGAACACGTACGAGAGCGCGGCCAATCGCAGGGGCGGCAACGTGACTTTCCGCGCGCTTCCTCCTTCGGATGTCGCGTTGTATTCGGAATTCGACTTGACCGCGTTCAACTATGATATGGATATCGACGATTACGCTCACGCTTTATGCAGGATGTACGCCGCATCTTTCGATGTCAGAACCCGCATCGATGACAATATGGTTCCGGCCGTGACACCGGTGCTCGGGATTGGCGACTATTCCGCTTTCGTAGCCGGAGAGATCTTTTTTCAGAAGGATACGAGCTGGTCTAAACCCGTGCTGAGTCATCTTCAGGATATGAAGACCCTGCCACCGATAGGCGAAAGCCCCTGGTATGGGCGTTTTCTACGGATCACGAAAGAAATACTCATACACCTTCGGGAAAGCGGGATTCCCTTTACACGAGGATTTTTTTCGCCGCTTGATCTGGCTGCGGCTCTTCGTGGAGAAGCCATCTATACTGATTTTTACGAGGATCCGGATGGTGTTTCGGAGTTGTTGGACTTCTGCGCGACCGCAACGATCCGTTTCGCCGAAGATATCTATTCTCTTGTCGACAGGGAATTAGGGCGCTCTCCTTACGGGCTCTGGTATCTGAACGGAAACATCAATATGTCGGAAGACATTGCCTGTATGATTTCCGGAAAATTATACCGAACGCTCTGCGCCCCTCATACTCAGAGAGTGATCGATCATTTCGGAAGAGGCCATATGCATAGCCATTCAAGAGCCCTGTACCTCGTCAAAGAGATATGCTCCCTGCGTAACGTGGTGAACCTTTGGCTGGCCACCGATCCCAATCAACCCAGACCAATCGAACACTTGGATCGATTGGTCGCAGATGCCGACGGCGTTTGTCTGGCGATCGATTGCGATTCTTTCGACGAGATCGAAGAACACGCCGATACTCTGAAAAAGGGGAATTTTTCGATTTGCCTTCCAGTGAAGGATCCGCGGGAAGGCGAGGCTTTAGCCAATCGTTTTAACCGACTCTTTTTTAAACCCTGAAGCGGGGTGAGCGCGACGAACAAGGTTTGGATACTTCTCTGTTCCATCCTTTTGGTAGGTTCAGGACTATTATGGCTCCCCTCCGTCACGTTCGCCTCCGGCCCGGTGAGAGTATGGTTTAGTCACATCGAAGCGGAAAACGAAACCTTGCGTGCGATCGCGCGGGATTTTACCGCCGAAACTGGTATCCCGGTGGAGATCGTTAGCCGTAGAAGCGTTTTCGATGCCCCAGCCGACCTTGTCAATAACGCCGAACTTACGGACCGGCCGGATGTGGTTTTTATGCAAGCCCCGGATATCGGAGGGCTTGTCGAATCCGGATACCTTATTCCCTTGGAGATCGGCAAAGACCTCCGCGAGCGATTTGCCGACGTGGCTTTCAAGGCTTTCGCCTATCAGGAAAAGATCTACGGTATCGGATACTCGGTCGACACATCTGGACTTCTATACAATAAAGCGTTGATCGCTCCTTCCGACCTTCCAAAGACCTGGGATGCCTTCTTCGCTACAGCCAGCGCGCTTACTCACATTAACCAAGAGGGAAAGGTTATCCGATACGGGACGCGCCTGAACCCAAAGGATATGTGGTTCAACTATCCGATCATTCGAGAATACGGAGGGTATTACTACGGAACATTGCCCAACGGCGCTTACAATGCTTATGATATCGGTTTGGACAGCGAATCCATGCAGGGGTATGTTCACCGCATGAAAAAGGCGATGAGCGAAAACCTGGCGATTTCGAATCCCAATCACACCGAAAGCCATATCTCTTATGAGTTCGCGTGCGGTAAAGTCGCGATGATTTTATACGGTTTATGGAATGCCCAGATCTATCAGAATATGGGAGTCGATTACGGGATCGCGCCACTGCCCCATCACCGGGATGGGTCGGTTTCGCGCCCTCTTTCTACGGTCCAGGGATTCGTGATGAACCGTTTCACCCTCCAACCGGAATCGGCGCGGGCGTTTTTGACCTTCCTGTCGCAAGATGAAAACCAGCAGCGTTTGATCGAAGCGGGCAACAGAGGCGATCAAAAAACGGGAGAACGCAACCCCGCCAATATTGCGGTGATGTCAAGCGCTTATGTTCAATCCGATGAGATCCTCTCCTCCTTATGCCAAATCGGCAAACAGAGCGAACCCTTTCCCAACATCCCGGAAGGGCCTATCTGGTATAACTACACCCCGACGGCCTTCCGGACCATCTTCTTCGGAGACCAGAAGGAGAGAGAAGTCGATCCAGAGCAACACCTAAAAATGCTGGCAGACAGAATCCGGGCGGATGTGGCGTCCATGAACGAAAGAGCGGAACCTCTTCAAATGACCGGAACGTTTTGGGTATGGGTTCTTTGCATCTTCTCAGGCGGAATCGGTCTGCGACTTTTCGTACGCAGGAAAAAGGGGCGGGCGTCGTATCGCGAACGGCTGAGCAAGAAAGAAACCCTTCTGGCATGGCTGCTGTTAGCCCCGTTGATCCTTCTGCTGGCCTTATTCTACCTCTATCCGATCGCGCATAACCTCTACCTGTCCTTGACCGATTACAGCGGCATCAATTTGCGCGATTATCGGGTGGTCGGCCTCAGCAATTTCCGGTACATTTTCACGGCGCAAATCTCGGGGCTGGTTTCTTTAACGGTCTGGACGATCGTTTTTGCCGTGACGGTTATCGGCCTTTCGTTTCTGCTCGCCACCCTTTTCGCCACCCTGCTTGAGCGCATTCGTTTTTCTCTCGCGCGAATTTACCGTGTGATCTTCATCCTGCCCTGGGTGATTCCGGCGGTCATCACCCTGCTGATGTGGCAAGGATTACTGGAAACGGAAGGGGGCATGGTCAACCAACTGCTCGGTTGGTTCGGGCTACCGGCCGTTCCTTGGCTGTCTCACCCGCTTTGGGCCAAGATCAGTGTCGTTCTTGTTATGACTTGGTTCTCTTTCCCTTATTTCATGGTCCTCGTCCAGGGTTTGTTGAAAACGATTCCCCAGAGCTTCTACGATGTGGCGAGAATCGAAGGCGCCAACGGATATCGCGTTTTTACCCGGATCACGCTTCCCTGGGTGTTTCGAGCGATGCTTCCGATGCTGATCATGGGTTTGATTATGCAGTTCAACCAGTTTGGGGTTTATTTACTGACCCAAGGGGGACCTGCCGGCGATACGCTTGGGGCGCCCGGCGCAACCGATCTGTTAATCACCTATGTCTTTAACACCGCCTTCAACACAAAACGGTACGCGCTGGCCGCTTCCTATTCCGTCATCATCTTTCTTTTCGTGGGGGGACTGGCGTTGGGGGCGATGGTTATCGGGAAAAAACGCGCGGAAGGAGAGTTGTCGTGAAAAGCAAAGAGAGGCTGACGATGGGGATCATTCACGTGTTCCTAATCCTGTTAGCCGTCGTGACACTGACGCCGTTTGTTCATATCGTCTTGATTGCTTTTGGCGAGAATGTCATCGGTACTGGGGTCACAACCCCTCAATCGTTCACGCTGCGCCATTTTCGCCTTCTACTAACCGAAACGCATTTTCTCAGATGGATGCTCAATTCTTTTATCATCGCGATAACGACCGTGGCGGTTGCCGTTGTTTTGGTGTCGATCTCCGTGTATGCCCTTTCTCGCCTTCGTTTTTACGGAAGAGACCATTTGTTTCGCGGGATCTTGTTGATCCAGGTCTTTCCCCTAACCCTCGCGATGGTCTCGATTTTCCGGATTTTCGCCGCGATGGGGCTCTTAAACCGTTTGGCGGGGTTGATCGTCGTGAACGCGGTACTGGCTTCCACCGGTTTGATTCTCATCGCCAAAGGATATTTCGATACCATCCCGCTGGATATCGATGAGGCGGCAAGAATCGACGGGGCTTCCAGACTGACGATTCTGTGGAAGATCAACCTGCCGCTGGCCAAACCAATGATGACGATCGTGGCGATCCAGAGCTTTGTCATCGCTTATAACGAATATGTGATTTCGAGCTCGGTGATGACTCAGGGGCTCGATCGCATGCCTTTGGCGGTTGGACTCCAGAGTATGATTACCGGGCAATACGGGACCAATTGGAGCTTATATTGCGCGGGAGCGATCATCGGAAGCGTCCCGATGCTCATCGTCTTCTACAGCTTACAGAAATACTTCATCGGCGGACTCACAGAAGGGAGCGTGAAATCATAAACCGAAGCGCGGTCTTTCATCTTTCCGAACACGTCTATGCCTATCCGACAAACCCCGATACTTTATGTATCCGGCTCAAGACAGCCCGTGAGGATATCCGCAAAGCTGTTGTCCTGTACAAGAATGTTTATGATCACGTCTCTCTTCCTTCGGAAAAAGAAATGGCGCTCGTGGCGAGAAGTGAAGCGTGCGATTGGTTTGAAACGGAGATCACACTCCCCGAAAAACGTTTCAAATACTACTTCAAGTTGGATGACGGACGGGAGGAGGTCTATTATTGCGCGGACGGATTCCTGGAAAAACCCGAAGAAACCAACGCCTTTTTTTATCCTTACATCAACCATTACGATCTGGTGGAACTTCCCGAATGGGCTCAGGGGGAGATTATTTACCAAGTATGGATCGACCGTTTTTTCGACGGCGATCCCGAAAACAATCCCCCGGGAGTGAGATCTTTCGATGCGCTACCCGACAGAAACACTTATTATGGAGGAGATTTCGCAGGAGTCATGGAGAAACTCGGTTATTTGGAAGAGATGGGAGTCAAGATCCTCTATCTCAGCCCTCTGTTCTATTCTGGGAGCTACCACAAGTATGACGTGATCGACTATAAGAGAATCGAGTCGATCTACGGGGGAGAAGAAGGGCTCGCGGCGCTTGTCCGAGCCGCGCACGCCAAAGGGATGAAGATCGTCTTGGATGCAGTCTTCAACCATTGCAGCGATCAACACGCTTTCTTCCAAGATGTGTTGTGTCACCAGCGCCAATCCCTCTATGCGGATTGGTTCACGATTCGCCGTTTTCCCATCGAAGACCGGGCTCAAGACTACGACAGCTTCGCAGGACTGATCCCTTCGATGCCGCGTTTCAATACAGACCATCCTCAAGTGATCGAATATCTGGTCGGGATCGCCGAAGATTGGACGAGGAGGCTGGGGATCGACGGCTGGAGACTGGATGTGGCCGATGAAGTCTCTCACGCCCTTTGGAAAGTCTTTCGTCAGAGGCTTCGGAACGTGAAAAAAGACATACTGATTATCGGAGAAATCTGGAATCAGGCCGGCCGTTGGTTGTTGGGCGACGAGATGGATACGGTGACGAACTATGCCTTTATGAAGTGGCTACGAAGCTTCGCGCGAGGGGAAATCGGTGCGAAACGGTTTTGGGAAAGAATGGGCGCAAACGCCATGCTTTACAAAACACCGATTCATACCTATCTCGTCAATCTCGTCGGAAGCCACGACACGACGCGTAATCGCCGTTATGTAGGAAGCGAGAAGACGCACGAACTCATGTTGATGACGATGCTGTGCTTTTCGGGGATACCGTTGATCTATTACGGCGATGAAATCGCGATGGACGGAGGCGAAGACCCCGATAACCGGCGCGCGATGCAGTGGGGCGGCAACGACTCTCTCCGCCTTCGAATCGCCGCGCTCGGAAAGCTCCGTTCCCAATCCGACGCGCTGAAAATGGGGAAGATGGTCCCGATCGACGTGTCGGACCGCGTGCTGGCTTTTTCACGGGTCTATCAGAATAAACAGATTTTCGCCGTAGCCAACTTCGATCCGCTTCCCACGAATCCGATACCGGTTAGAAGGAAAACGACGCTCATATTCGGCCATGCTCGAACGGAAGGGAAAACGGTGAGTGTTCCAGGACGATCTTTTGCCTTACTGGAAGAAAACACGTGATCTTTTTTGCCTACTATAAGAGGGAGGGAAAACAATGACACACGCAAGATGGTTTAAGGTGATGATTGTGAGTTTGCTGCTGGTAAACGCCGTATGCCTCTTCGCCGCCGGCCCACGGTATTTTCTTGGGACGAGCGCGAACGGGTATCAGGTGCCCAAGGATGGTGGTTTTGAATTAATGCCGATCCCCGGACGGGATGGATGGTATACTATCACGATCGACTTTAACGAGGACAATCGGGATCCAATGTATGACGGGCACTATTACAAGGTTACCGACGGAACGTGGAGCGCGGGGGGATCTTGGGGAACAGACCATTATGCCTTCCAGCCTGCGCCAGTTATGGTCACGCCCGACGGTCAGGTGGCCGGATTGGGCTCCATCTACATCAAAGAGAACACAAAGCTCACGATCCTATTTGACGCTAATACCAAGACAATCTATGACAACGCGATTCAGGCGTTTCCCACGCCGAGAATCTACGGCAATTTTAATGCCGCTATGGGTCGCGGTCCTGACTGGAGCATGAAAGACGGAGAAGCGCTCGATTTGGTCGACATCTATGGGGACGGTATCTACCGCGGGTTCTACACCTTTCCCGCCTTCCCGGGTGAAGGCGAGGGATACATGATGGCGACGGTTCTTTCGACTCGTTTCGATACCACATGGTATGTTTTCGGAGCCTCCGAGCAATTCTTGTTCGATGGGAACGCGGGGGGGATGGGAAAGGTCAGTTACTTGAAGCCGGCCGAAGAAACCACCTATGAATTTGCCTTCGATCCCAAAACAAAGGTTACAACGGTAAGCTCCGTTATCTCCGGAAACGTCGCCGCGCTTCCCGGCCCGACCGTATATGGGGATTTCAACGGGTGGGTTGTTTTCGGAGAAAATGGGATTATCCTACAGAAAACCGAGCAAGAGGGAGTGTTCCGCGGCACGTTGACCTTGCCGGCGTACCAGGGAGAGGGAGAAGGGTATATGATCCTCATCGCCTTATCCAAAAAATTCTACGACGATCAATGGGGAAAACGGTGGGGGGTGGAGGAGCAGTACAAGCTGGACGGGACTCCTGCCGGTTTCGGTCAGGCCAGTTTTCTGAAGCCGGATTGCGAAACCGTTTACACCTTGGTCTATGACGCTTCTACCCACGTGACGACGATAACGAATTAACCCGCTGTTAACCGGTTGCGGAAATCGTTCCGCGACCGGCTATCTTTTCAAAGGAGATAATCAGATGTTTCGAAGTCAAAACCGCGAACCGGATTTTGAAAACCTGAAGCAGGTTCTACAAAAGAAAGCGCCTCCAAGGGCGGTTCTTTTTGAGTTTTTGCTCGGAGAAAACAAAGAAAAGAGGCTAACGGGGACGGAGTTCCGGTCAAGCAGTGAGTTCGACCGGGTCGTAACGACGATTAAAGCCTTTGATTCGGGAGGATACGATTTCGCTCCGATCATCGTGCGCGGTTTGGTTTTCGAGAGAAAGAGCCATTTCGTCAGCCACGCGCTGACCAAGTCCTTGAACGAAGGAAGCGTCATCACCGATCGCCAGTCTTTCGAAAACTACGCTTGGCCGGAGATAGAAAATTGCGATTTTTCAATCATCTCTAAAGCGGCCTCCTATTTGCATCCGAAAGCAAAGTTCATCCCGTTTTCTCACGATGGCATCCTGGAAAACGTGATCGGCATTGTCGGTTATGAGCGGCTTTGCCTGATGCTTTACGAAGACGAACCGTTGGTCTCTGCAATCTTTTTCGAAGTGGGGAAGAGGATCCATTCTTATTTTAAGGCGTGTTTGAGCTATCCGGAAGTGGGAGCCGTGATCCTGAACGATGACTGGGGGTTTAACACCCATACGCTTATCTCTCCGAAAGCCTTAAGAAAATATGTTTTCCCGTGGTATAAAGAGATCGTCGTTATGACACATGACAACGGCAAATATGCGATTCTTCATTCCTGCGGCAGATACGACGCGATTATCGAGGATATTATTGGGGATATGCGTTTCGACGCCCGCCATTCTTACGAAGACGGCATCACACCGGTAGAAGCGGCCTATGAAGCCTTGAAAGGGCGACTCGCGGTTCTCGGGGGTATGGATGTGGGTTTCATGGCGAGAAGCGGCGCCGAAGAAATCTATGAACGGTCCACCCGGATGTTGCGCCGTTCGGCCGGCTTGGGCGGGTACGCTTTGGGAAGCGGAAATTCGATTCCTGACTACATTCCGGACGAGAACTATCTGGCTATGCTCCAAGCCGCTTTTGATTGGGAAAACCGAGAAGGAGGTCGCGATGACCCTAATTGAAAAATTGAAGAACGCGATTATCGACGTGCAACCAAAAAAAGCCGAAGAAACGACTCACGAATTGTTGACCCAAGGCGTTGGCGCGGCAGAGATTTTAAATCAGGCATTGATTCCGGGGATGGACGAAGTTGGAAGGCTTTTTAAAGAAGGAGAGTACTATGTGCCTGAGGTCCTTGTGGCCGCTAAAGCGATGAACGCGACGTTGAGCCTGATTGAACCGCTCCTGGTTCAAGGGGGCGTGCCGCGGAGAGGCAAGATCGTCATCGGGACGATAGAAGGTGACCTTCATGACATTGGTAAAAACCTGGTGAGCATGATGCTGAAAGGTGCGGGATACGCGATCATCGACCTTGGTGTCGATGTCAACGCGAATCAGTTTGTGGAAGCGATTCAGAATGAACAGCCCGATTATGTGGCGATTTCGGCGCTGCTGACCAGTACGATGGTCAACATCCCCCATGTGATCCAATCAATCCGAACGGCCGGGTTGCGAAATCGAGTGCGCGTGTTGGTGGGAGGAGCCCCTTTAACCCAGGCCTACGCTGAGGAAATCGGGGCGGATGGCTACGCCCCCGATGCATCCGAAGCGGTAAGTTTGGTTAGGCAGATGGATCAAGCTCGAGCAGGGACGTGATTATGAAATGAAAGAAACCTTGATCCGAACCCTTCAAGGCGATATAACGGAGCGAACTCCTTGGGTTCCGTTTGTGGGGGTGCACGGAGGATACTTAATCGGCGAGAACGCCCAAAGCTATCTCCGCTCGGACGAAGCGCTGTATAACGGGATCCATGAAGCCATTGCGCGATATCAACCGGATGGCATTCCGATCGCCTTCGACCTGCAAATCGAAGCGGAGATCATGGGGTGCGCTCTGCGTTGGGCACAAGACAGCCCCCCGTGCGTCATCTCCCATCCTCTGGAAAATAAACCTTTCGAACGCTTGCCCCTACCCACGCGGCATAGCGGGAGGATCCCGCTGATTATGAAAGCGGTTGACCGCTTAAAAGCGGAACACCCCGATGTGGCCTTTTTGGGGCTGATCACCGGTCCGCTGACGTTGGCCACCCACCTGAAAGGCACCGAACTGTTGACTCAGATGATACTCGAACCGGAGGCCGTCGAGTCGGTCGTCGCATTCTGTCAAGAGGTAGCCGAGATCATGGCGGCCTTGTATTCGGAGAAAGGCGTTGAAGTGATCGCCGTCGTCGATCCGATGATCTCCCAGATCGCTCCAAGAACGTTTAAGCGGTTTCTTCTCGATCCCTACCGGCGATTATTCGAGTATATCCGGTCCTTGGGCTGCCTTACAGCCTCATTCGTATGCGGAGACGCCCGAAAAAACCTTTCCGCCATCTGTGAAACAAAGCCCGACAGCCTCTTTGTCGATGAGAACGTCCCTCTGGCGCAACTCAGAGATTGCGCGAAGGCTTGCGGGATCGCGTTCGGGGGAAATATCCCTCTGGCTCAAGTGCTGCTTTCCGGTTCACCGGAACAATGTCGGCTTTCAGCCGCCAAGTGTATTTACGAATCGGGAGGAAAAGGGCATATCCTCGCTCCTGGCTGCGACTTGCTGTACGCAACGCCGGAACGAAATTTGACCGCGATCGGGGAAATGGTTCATTCCGTTACCTACCGGGAAACCGGCAACCTCATCGCCACTTTGTCCGCAAAACTCCCTCAAGAACGGACGAAACCTTATGAGCTTCCGGACTACCAAAATCGTAACACCCTGACGATCGATGTTATCACACTAAATTCCCGAAGTTGCGCGGCATGTCAATATATGGTCGAAGCGGTCAGCGCTCTGATTGAAGATTACCCGGCTTTGCCCATCGAGTGGCGAGAACATAGCCTGATGGAATCGCAGACCCTACCGATGATTAAAACCTTCGGCGTGAAGGGGATTCCGGCGATCGTCATCGACGGGGAGGTGGCGTTCGAGAGCGTTGTCCCGGCGCGAGAAGAACTACTCGAACGAATCCGGCGGGCATCGAAACGCCATAACTTTCTCCCACCGATATTTTAGCCCCTAACCGAAGATGGATAAGACTTTCGACGTCATCTACGGAACGAGCGTTTTCAAGTCACACCCGGAAGAAACGCTATATGAAACGTTGCGCAAAAATGGGATTGTCCTAAGATCCGCTTGTGGCGGAACAGGCCGCTGCGGGAAATGCAAAATCCAGGTACAGGGTGACCTCAGCGAACCGGACGATTTCGAAAAAAACACCCTGAGTACGGCGGATCTCGCGCGCGGTATTCGGCTTGCCTGCCGAGTCAAAGCGCGTGGTCATTTGCGGATTGAGAGGATCGCGTTGCTGGAATCGCAAACTTTCGCCATCCCTGATCCCTTTTGCGCAATTGACCGCCAAAAAATCGAAGAGGGCGATTCACGCGTTACCACCTTCGAAAAGCCCGTTAATTGGGAATCGGAGGCTCCTTCCGATTGGGCGGTGATGCTTCAAGGCGACGATCCTGTCGATTCATCTTCGGATCTATTGAAACAGAGCTTCTCTCCTGCACTTGCCGCTTACCTGTCTCGGAAACTACCCCGTCTCCTGCTTTCTTCACGGATCACCGAACTGTATCTGGACGATCGGATACGGGATCTTCTATCGGAAGAGGAGTCAAAGTACCCGCGATACTTTCTTGCCGTGGACATCGGCACCACGACCTTAACGCTCTACCTCCTTGATTCGGCCGGGAATTGGAAAGGCGGTTTCACCGCAAAAAACCCGCAGATACCTTTCGGGACGGATGTGATATCGCGAGTCAGCCATTCCCTAACACCAGGAGGCTCGGAAGAGCTGAGAAACCGGCTGACGGAAAAAATCGATCAGATGATCCAGGAAGTAAAGCGTGTCTTTCATATATCCCCTGAACAGATCATTTGCGTCGGGCTCGTGGGGAATACGTGCATGCAACAGTTGTTTTGGGGGATTCTTCCCTATCGGTTAGGCAAAAGCCCTTTTCGCGCCTTCACGACCGAACTGCTGTCATCTAACGCCGTAGAAGCTCACTTTTATGCGTTGGAAGCGCATACGCCGATTATTTTTTTGCCTTCCGTAGCCGGTTACGTCGGATCCGACGCGCTGGCGGGCGCGCTGTGGTGTGATCTCGATCTTAGTCAAAAACCATATTTGTATGTCGATATCGGAACCAACGGGGAGATCATGCTGAATCAAGGGGACGAGATTCTTTGCTGTTCAGCGGCAGCGGGCCCCGCGCTTGAAGGCATGAATATTTCCTGCGGTATGCCCGGAGTCGAAGGCGCGATAAGCCACGTATATACTGGCGAAGAAGGAGGAATGCGCTACGCCGTCATAGGGAACGGCCCTCCAAAAGGGATATGCGGTTCGGGGTTAATCTCTCTGATTGCCTGGCTTCTCCAGCATCGAATCTTGAAACCGAATGGCGCTTACGAAAAACACGGTGCTGTTCCGGAACACTTGAAAAGCGTTTTATGGGATGAACGGGGCGTTTTTCGATGGTCTATCCGTGGCGATTCTCACGACATTTTCTTGGATCAACAGGATGTACGGCAGTTTCAACTCGCCAAAGGCGCGATACGGTGCGGAATTGAAATTCTACTGGAAACCTCCGGCCTTGGATTGGAAGATTTGGACAGAATTTACCTTTCTGGGTCTTTCGGAAATGCTTTGGACCGTCAGGCTGCGGTCGCGACCGGTTTGCTGCCCCCTGTCGATTCAGAAAAAATCATTTACGTAGGGAACGCCGCTTGCAAGGGGCTTTCTTTATGGTTAACCCGTCGGAATGCTTCGGAGAGGCTTGAAATCCTGCTGAAAAGGATGAGGAGTATCCGATTGGAAAATCATCCCAATTTTTCGGACCTTTTCTGCCGATCCATGAGGTTGGGTGATTTTTCCTGAAACCAAACCGGGTCGTTTTGCTTGATGAATACCCGTCCAAAGAAAAGGTTGAAAGCGCTCTGCGTATCCCGAAGGGACAGAAGCAAGAGATTAGGGAAGAGTTTGACAAGGCGTGGCAAGGATTCTTATCTTTAAAAGTGACGCCGATCGCCCTGTTTTCCCCCTTTCTCATCCGAAAAAGCTGTTCGAAAAACGAACCCGGCCTTTCCCCGGAAAGCCCAGACTCGGACTGGATTTGCCTTGAACCTGGTATTCCATTTCCTTTCAACTCGATCTACACAAAAACCTGCCATTCCCTCTTCATCGGGTTGATCACCTTAGGCCCGGAGCTAGAAAATGCCGTTTCTAAGGCTTTTCGCGACGG
>JAAYCF010000331.1 GCA_012744415.1 Thermotogaceae bacterium | reverse complement strand
TTCCGATTTGATGATCTCTGAGTTTTGTATCGGGCCCCCAAGACCGATAATGGCGAGATCGATGGTCTCCCAGATCTTACGAATGGACTCGTAATTCTCGCGCATCTGAACGGGAAGGACCTGTTCTTTCTGCGATAGGGCCGGAATGTTTAAAAAACGGCTTTTCGCGTGAAAGTGCTCGGCAAGACGATCGATCATGGCATTCACTTGGTAGTAGGGAAGCGATTGTCCCAGACCTCCGATGAGCGGAAAAAAGGTAAGCTCCCTTTTGACGGTAGGCTTAGGTTTTTCGCCTGAACGTTCGGCGCAAATCGCGAGGACAGTCTGATAAACGGTCTTTCCCCATCCGATTCCGATCCGGTGATGGCTGGGAATCAGTTCTTTAATAAACTTCCCCGCGGTGATCGCGAGCGCTCTAATCAATTCCGCTTGCGGATATTTCAGTTTGAAAAACGGAACGACGACGGCTTTTTTTAAACCGTATTTTTCTTCCAAGCGCCGCTCAAGCGCCGCATGATTGGTCTTGGCCGGCGGGTGAATGGTGATCTGGACGATTCCTTCTTCCCGGGCTCTTTGCAGGTACCGCGAAATTTGCGGTCGCGAGATTCCATATTTCTCTCCGATCTCTTCCTGAGTGGCGCGGTTTTCATAATAGTCGACGGCAACCGCAAAGAGGAGTTGGTCCGGTATGCGCTTTGGGATGTCTATCCCTCCAATAGTTGCGAGAGCTGGCCGATCATCTCTACTGGATTTTCATTTTGGAAGACATTTCTCCCGAAAGCAAAACCTTTTGCGCCTGAACGGATTGCCTCTTTGGCGCCTTCCAGAATATCGAGGTTTTTCGGCCCTCCCGCCAATAAGACCGGTACGGGGCAGGTCTCTACAACACGATGGAATTGTTCGCAGTAAAAGACTTTCACGATATCACAGCCCAATTCCGCCGCAATCCGCGCGCCTGCATACACGTGCTGAAAATCATTGTTCATGGTGTAGTCTTCCGACATCACCTCGACGACTACCGGAATCGCGTAACGGTGATAGGCTTCGATATGCCGTCGGACCGACTCCATCGCCAACGCGTCCTGACTCCCCAGGATCAGCATCATAATCACGGCGTCGGCGCCTTCATTCAAGGCCTGTACCGGGTCTACGACGACCGGATGGATCTTGGAGTACTCGGAGAAACAGGTTCCTCCCACTGAGACGCGCATAATGAGATGTTTTTGATAGGCTTCTGAAGGCAGCAGACGGAAAATCCCGGGGTTTAGGATCATTCCGTCGTGCGAGGCGGGAAGGATTTTGCCTATCGTTTTAATCGGATCTTCGAGGCCTTGCATCGGACCACTGAACTGAGGATGATCAAGAGCGACCCATAAGGCTTTTCCGTGATTTCGGAAGATTCGGCGGGTATTTTTCTCTAATCCAGTCATCATATCCCTCCAAAATGAGCATATGTGCGCAGACATTAGTTCATGACCATTATACGCCTTTTCTTTCGGGCTGTCAATTGCCGGAAGGCCGCTCAAGAAGGAGAAACGCGCAGGAAGGGTTTAAGAAGCCCCAAATCAGAGCGAGTGGTTTTCTGCCCGA
Organism: Thermotogaceae bacterium; assembly: GCA_012744415.1. GTDB lineage: Bacteria > Thermotogota > Thermotogae > MWEM01 > MWEM01 > MWEM01. Next base: position 6,960 of record JAAYCF010000331.1, on the reverse strand, counting down.
TGGCTTTCATTCTGAATGCGTTTCGACGGAAAAACGGATATCAGTTTCGAGGGTATACCGATCATAATCGATTTGCGAGCCGAACCAACGTGTGGCGCCCCCTACCGGTCAGACACGAGAATCCTTTTTTTCGCTTGAACTCAAAGAATACGTTCCACCTGAGGCGTATCCCATAACGGAACGCACAATCAGTGTATAATCACACAAACGGAAAGGAGGCGTTTATGGTGTCGAAAATCGTAAAATGGGGAGTGCTTGGCGCCGCTCGAATTGCCGGAAAAGCCGTCATTCCCGCCATTATGCAAACTGAGAACTGCTCTTTGGAAGCCATCGCAAGCCGAAATCCCGAAAAGGCGGGGCGTTTTCTATCCCAATTTCACGCGGCGAAAGGTTATGAAGCGTATACCCAACTGTTAAGCGATCCGGAAGTCCACGCTGTATATGTGCCTCTACCCAACGCCTTGCATAAAGAGTGGGTCATCAACGCCCTCTTGGCGGGAAAGCACGTTCTCTGCGAAAAACCGTTAGGCCTGAATCCGCAAGAAGTGCGAGAGATGTTCGATATCTCCCGGAAAGCGGGCAGGATACTAATGGAGGGATTTGCCTACATTCATAATCCCTTGATCCGGCAAATGCGGAATATCATTCAGTCTGGCGGGATCGGAGAGGTTCGTCATCTCCTGTCGTCGTTTTCCTTCGATCTGTCGGGGCGGAAAGGGGATATTCGCTGGTCGAGAGCCTTGGGTGGCGGAGCCGTTTATGATTTGGGATGTTATCTTGTCCACCTCGCGCGGTATCTCACCGAGAAAGAACCGACCGTGGTTGATGCGGTGGCGACGCTTCATCCGATCGAACGGACCGATCTGTCCACGACGGCTTTGCTACAAATTGATCGGGGGTTGACCATGTCTTTCCACGTTTCCTTCGAGCAGGGCCGACGGATGTTGTTTGAAGCGCAGGGAACGAAAGGATCCCTCTCTACCGAACAGCCTTTCAATGAAAGCGGAACCCTGATCTATACAGTGATCAATGAGGAAGGGAACCGGCCATTTCAAATCGAAAGTCCGAATAACTACGCCCTTGAGATCGCTCACGTCAACGCTGTGATCCGCGGGGAGGCTCTTCCGATTATCACTGAGGAGGATTCTATCCATAATGCGGAAGTTTTAACGTCTATACTGGAGAGAATCAGATACGGGGAAGATTAACCCGGCCTTTGATTCTATCGCGAGTATGCTATAATAGGCAAATTTCTGAAAGGGACGGAGTTATTTGAAGATTTTACAAGATCTGTTTGAGGTGGCCTTCTCGTTCGTGTTGAAAGAGATCATGGACGGTAATCAGGATCGCGCGGATATCGCCAATAAAGCTTTCGATAGATTGACGCGGATGGGTTACGTGGAAGATGACATACATAGTACGTTAGAAGTGATTTTTTCGCTTGATGAAATCATAGAGGGCGGGATCTTTTCGTCTGGTATTCACAATGTCGTGTTCGAAATATACCAACCGAAACGAAGAATCCCCGTCGAATTGTTGCAAATGGAGGAATCAGACACGGAGTTGGAGGTTAACTTCCGCGATCTCTACAAAGGGAGTCTATCTCCGGAGCGTTTTGAACTGTTCGTTGAAGCCGGGGAAGATTTGGACGTTCCCGACGATACCCGGAATTAGTGAACATTGCTTCAAAGACCTTTCATCGAAACCAGGTGGTATGGATTACTTCCACATTGTCCGGGACGCGCATCTTCAAGGCGTAGTATTCATCGGGGATGTTTCGCAAGTAAACGAGTAACGCGCACAGGACAAAACCGTGTGTAATGATCCAGACTCGTTTCCCTTGATGAGCGCGGATGATCTTTTCAATTCCTTTCAGGCCGCGTTCCAAAACATCTTGGAACCCTTCCCCGTTCGGGTGCTTGAAGGTTTTTGGATTTTGCGTGTAATGCCGAAAAGCGTCTGCATCGTGCTCTTTCACCCACGCTACAGTATTTCCCTCCCAAGATCCTAAACGAATTTCATTAAGCTCCGGATAGATTTCTTTTGGGAGACTTAACCCCGCCGCTTCCAACGCGATAGCGCCCGTTTCCTCGGTTCGCTGAAGCGCGGAAGTACACAAGACCTCCGGAAGCAGATCCGCGATCACCCTTCCGAGTTGCCAGGCTTGGTCCTGGCCTTTCGAGCTGAGCGGGCTGTTTAAACTGCCTTGGAATCGGGCTTCTTCGTTCCATTGCGTCGACGCGTGCCGCGTCAGGTAAAGCGTCGTGCGCGTCAAGGCTCCACTTCCGATTTAATTCGTTCAAACAGGGTTTGGAACGCGCGCGAGCGATGGCTGAAGTTGTTTTTAACGAAATCGGACAATTCTCCGAAGGTTTGCTCGAATCCTTTGGGGATAAAGATGGGATCGTATCCGAATCCGTTGGCGCCGGCGATCTGATCGGCGATGATACCTTCCACGACGCCTTCGGCGTAAAACCATTGCCCGGTCAGAGGATCGTAATAGGTGGCGACAGTTCGGAACTTGGCAATCCGCTGTTCCGGTTTAGAAAATGGAGACATTCGCTCGAGAACAGCCTTCATCTTGTCTTCGAAAGAGTGTCCTTCCAAAAAACGGGCGGACTGTACCCCCGGAAAGTTGTCTAAAATCGGGATCTCCAATCCGGAATCGTCGGCGATTGAGACGATACCGAAATGATGGGCCGCCGTCTTCGCTTTCAAGAATGAGTTTTCTTCGAAAGTCGCGCCGGTTTCTTCGACATCCCAATGATCGGTGAAATCGCTGATGCTGCAGAAATCGACATCCGGAATGATCTCCTTGATCTCTTGCACTTTATATCGGTTGGTCGTCGCTAACAATATTTTCATTTTAGGTCCTTTTGTTCCACGGCGCTTTCACCTGTCTGACCTTTCATTTTTTCCGAAAGCTTTTCCACGATCTTACGACCTTCCGCGCTGGCTTTCAAATCTTCTATCCACGCCGGGCTATGGGAGAGAAGGTTTGTAACGCTCAAAAGGATCAGTTCTTGTTGCTCTTCGTCGGTAGCGTTGAGGGTATGCGCTCTTACAAGCAAATCCAGCGCCTGCCGGTCTTGGATTTGCGAGAGGATCATGATGATGTGATCGCGCATGAGGTCTCTTTCTTCATCTTCAAACAGGAGCAATTCCAGAAGGCTGAGTAATTCTTTACCGCCTCCCAGCTTGGCGATCGCTTCGTAGACGTAAAGCTGATCCGCCTCATGTTCGAATAATTTAAGGTGAGCGTACAGCGCGGGTATATCCCCTTTGGTGCCGATATCGCCGATCGTTTCGATAAGGGTCAGCAGTCCGGGCAAAGAAGCGCTCTGGCACGTTTCCTTCTCCAAAAACGCCGATAAGCGCGGTTTAGCGGCAGAACCCAAGCGAACCAGAGCTTCGTGCGCGATCGATAAAACTTCCGGGTCTTCGGAGGTTGCGATGAGATCCATCAACCCGTCTAACGCGCTCAATCCTTTTTCGTTAACTAAACGGTCTACAACATCCTGATGTGTTTTTTCCATCGTTCTTTCACCTTCATATCGCAGAGTCGGAGTCTCGGCTGAAACGACCAAGCCGATTGAACGATAGATTATAGCATATAAAAAAAGGGAAGATTCCCTTCTTAATGAAATGGGAATCTTCCCTTTTATTGTAGACTGGCTCACGGGTTGATCGAATAGAAAATGGGAGGGCTGTTGGCGTTCACCAGTTGAATGACCAGCATCATAGGTGAGCCATAACGTTGTATCCATAGGATGATCGAAGAGTTCCAAGGGGCGCTCAAAATCATCGACTGCAATTGCGAGGAAGAATAAACCCAGGTTCCGCTCGGAGTCTGTGGATATCCGTAGAAATTGTAAGCTTGCACATAGTTGTTGTAAACCATGACTTGACCTTGAATAATCTGAACCGATCTTATGATATCTCCGGGGAAAAGTTGACCATAGGCGGGGTATCCTTGCAGCACTTGCGTGACCAAAACCCCGTTGCCGTTATTATCGACGCTGGAAATGCCCAATCTAATGCCGCCCGCGGGCGTCGGGGTGGGAGTGGGATAAGGATACGGATAGGGGTAGGGGTATCCCGGATAAACGGGTTGCGTGTTCGGTGTAACGACGATCGGGCCGAAACCGAATTCGATAGACCACCCGGCAAATAGGGCTGTCGCCAATATCAGAAGCGACAGATAGACAATGGTTTTCTTTGACACACAAATCCCTCCTTTTTTTGGATTTGGCGCTATTGATTATCCGATAGAGCAGAGCCATTCTTAACGATTAAGACGTATTTATTTATCGGTTTAATTTTTCAAATAAATGAACGGCCGCCGCGGAAGGCGGTCGCGTATCCCTTCTCAGAACGCTCCAAACAACTCTTTCGCGGTTACCCCGTATGGGTCTACGCGGGAGATTCCTTTTGTTAGAATAAGAAATGGGACTGACAGATTAAAAATTGGGCGAGAATATACGAACCCATGATCAACCATTCGCTGGCAAGGAAGTCCCTCTTAAAGACCTTTACCGCCAAAAAGCTATCCGAGACCAGGAAGCAGATGGACCCGGCGAAAAAGGTCCAAGCTGCAACGCTTTGAGGGTCCGAGACGACTCTGAGAGAGGCGATAAAGCTCATCGCCTCGATGATCGTCATATACAAGATCACCGGGATTTTCATGTTGCCTAAACCGCTCTTAAGGAGTCGATAGAGAAAGATGAATATCGCTCCGAATACCAGAAGAGAAACCCAAAGCCAAAGGGTCCAAACACGGGAGGATAGGAAAGAGAGCAGGTAGATCGAATAAGACAGATGACCGATCAGAAACGCGAATAATCCGAGCGCGAAGAAGGATTGCCTCTTGAACACCAGGAAAAAATCCCCGAAAAATCCGCAGATCAAACCTGCAAGGATCCAACCGTTTGCCGGGACAGATTGTTCAATCGAAACTGCCAGAAAATAACAGATGAGAACGGGCATCAATAAGCATTTTGTGAGTTTTCTTCGAAAGGTTGGAAAGGATGCTTGACGCAATAAAAAGAGATGGAGCGCAACGATCGTGATAAAAGCAGCGAGAATGGCAGTAGACACAGGAGTCCCTCCTTAGCCCTTTCGAGCCAGGGACCGAGCGCTGCGGCCGCCAGACCGGCGGAGCGTAAAGTTATTTTCCAGCAAATGCGCGATACGATGGGGGTCTATTTCGAAGAGCAAGACTTCCAACGTCTCTCGGTTTGAAAATCCTCGGTGAGCTTGCCATTCGAACCGATCGAGGGATTGCCTGTCGGTGAACGAGAAGCGGACGTTGCGGGAGCGTTTGAGTGCCTCGATGCTTTTGACGCCCAACGCGTCCGCGAGGATCCGTATGCGCGAATATAGAAGTAGCTCAAGGGCGTTAGGCTCCAACGGGCCGAAGCGATCGGCCAGTTCCCGTTCCACCGCGCCAATGTCGTCGAGTGTTCTGGAAATGGCGATCTTGCGGTAAATCTTCATCCGCTCGATCTGATTCGCAATGTAGAGATCGGTTAAAACGCAATTGAGCTGGAATCCCTTGATCTCCACCCGGATCGCTTCTTCGCTTTCTTCTTTCTGTTTCTTATCTTCTTTTAAACCGCGTTTGATCAGCACATCATCCAGTATTTGCTGATACAAATGGAGCCCGACGGTATTAATGTTGCCGTGTTGTTCAAATCCCAAGAGATTTCCGATTCCTCTGATCTCCATATCCCGAAGGGCAAGTTGCAAACCGCTTCCCGCACCGGAAAAGGTTTGAATGGCTTCTAGCCGCGAACGGCTTTCGGGGAGCAGACGGGTGTGTTTTGGGTAGAGGAAGTAGGCGTAAGCCCGGCGGTCGCTTCTTCCAACACGACCTCTCAATTGATACAACTGTGACAATCCGTATCGCTGGGCGTCATCGATGATGAGGGTGTTGGCATTCGGAATATCGACGCCGCTTTCGATGATCGTTGTACAGACCAGGATATCGATCTGACCTTCGTAAAAATCCCGGATTGTCTTTTCGAAAACAGTCTTTTTCATCTGTCCGTGGGCCAAACCTACCTTCGCTTCCGGCACGATCGTCTTTACCCGATCTAATGATTCGGAGATATCTTCGACACGGTTGTGGACGTAGATCGCCTGACCGCCCCGTGTCAGCTCTCTTAGAATTGCCGTTTTTACGATGCGCTCTTCCCAAGCAGCCACCAATACTTCGACCGGAATGCGTCCGGGAGGAAGCGCATCGACGATGGACATCTCTTTAACTCCTGAAAAACCCATATAGAGCGTTCGCGGTATCGGGGTCGCGCTGAGCGTCAACACATCGACCTGGGTTTTCATCTTCTTTATTTTTTCTTTCTGCGTGACGCCGAACTTTTGCTCCTCGTCGATAATCAACAGACCCAAATCTTTATACTTGATGCGTCCGGATAGAAGGCTGTGCGTGCCTATAACCACGTCAGCCGTTCCGTCGGCGATCATCCCGGCCGCTGATTTTCGTTCTTTGTCAGTGACAAAGCGATTGAGCAGGATAACCTTTGCACCGAAAGCCGAGAACCGTTCGAAAAACGTCTCATAGTGTTGTTTTGAGAGAATTGTCGTCGGAACGAGCATCGCCGTTTGTTTTCCGTTAAGTACCATTCGGAAAGCGGCTCTCATCGCCACTTCGGTTTTCCCTGATCCAGCGTCTCCGAAGATCAGGCGATCCATCGGGTACTCTCTCCCCAAATCTTGATAGACTTCTTCGATTGAACGCGCTTGGGGTTTCGTCTCGATATACGGGAAAGAAGCGGCAAATCGCGACTCCAATTCGGAATCCCCGGTTACGGGGGGCTTGGCGATTGATTTGCGGATCGCATAGAGCTGGATGAGTTCTTCCACCTTTTCTTCGATATCCTCGCGCACTTTGTTTCGAGTCCTGATCCACCCGTTTCCTTTTAGGCGCGTCAAACCGACCAG
>JAAYCF010000330.1 GCA_012744415.1 Thermotogaceae bacterium | reverse complement strand
GAAGATATCTTGGATGAAATCATGGAGAAAACCGTGGTTGTCGAAGAGGGAGGCGCATAAGAACGACGTCGGAACAGACAGTCTGCGAACTGAGAAAACTCTGGGTACTAACGATCGTCATCCTGGCGTTGAACCCGTTTTTTATGAGTCCGTACGTGTTGATCGCCGATGCGTTGGTGGCGATGATCTGGGCAGAGCTCCTCGAAAAACGATCGGTTATGAAAAAGATGACGGTAAAAAGGATCGTCTCCTCGACCAGAGTATTCGTGCGCGAGAGAATAACCGTGACTTATCGGATCGTCAACGAATCAGGCAAAACGATCGAAGTGATCTGTATCCCATCCACCGGTTTGCCGAACGCTTCCAAAAGAGAGATAAAGCTCCGGCTCGAACCCCATAAGCCGATCGAGGAGGTGTTATCCGGGCAATACTATACTCGCGGGAAAAAGCGGATCGGATCGGCAACCTTCTACTACGAAGGCCCTTTTGGATTCTTCGGGATCTGGAAAAGCTGCGCCTTCGAAGAAGAGATTCTCGTTTTTCCCTATTTTGAAGAGGTAGTCTTTGAGAAGGAAGTTCTACGGTTGCTCCTCCCAGGTCGAAAGACGGCCTATCGGCTGTTGGAAGACGCGACGAAGGTGAGGAACACGCGGGAATATGTCGATGAACCGCTGAACCGTATGAATTGGAAACTGTCCGCCCGATACGGAAAGTTGATGACGAAAGATTTCGAGACAACCGCGCTGGGCCGAGTCCATCTGGTCGTGGACATGAATATGCCCGAAGGGGTCGTTGTGAATGACGCGTGGAAGCATATGAGGGAGCGCTATGAGGAGCAAGTGGTCAGCGGCGCTGGGAGTGTATTGAAAGAGCTGAAGAAAACAGGAACGGCTGTCAGGCTCAGCATTATCGGAGAACAGATTTGGGAGGCGGACTATCCGGGAACGGAGTTCGTTCTTTACCTTGAATCCCTCGTCCGCGCAAACGGGGTGGAAAAACCGACAGTCCGGACGGCGGAGGTGTTGACGCGCTACGCCCATCGTGCGTCCTTAGATGAAACAATTGTGTTTATTGCGATGCATTTAACTGAAAATGAAATTCCGCTTCTTCTCAGATTGCGGGCGCGCTGCGCGAAGGTGATCGTTTGGTTGATGCCCTATGGGTACCGACCTTGCGCCTATCATCGGTCGAGAAGCTATGAGATGCCGCACCCGGAGGCGGCGAAAGTCTTAGAATACGCAAAAACCTTGGAAGAGAATCGGATCATCGTAAAGTTCTTCTTGGACAACGACGCCCTGCAAGAGGTGATCGACCGTGTCCCGTAAACAACTGTACAGCTTGCCGGCCTGCTTTTATCTCGGATTTATGGAAGGAATGGACGCTGCCCGATTGATTCCGTTTGCGCTGGTGTTTCTTTGCGCTCTGTTTCCGAAAAAAACTTTTTGGATCATCGTTATCGGCGGCCCTCTATCTCTCTATCTCGCGCACCTCACGGGTGTCCTTTCCCTTTCATTTGCCGTGGCCCTCGGTTTCGTATGCCTTATTCTTTTCCAAATGAAAAAGGGGGAAGAAAGGCCGAAAGTTTTACTTTATTTTTGTTTGGTATGGCTTTTTTTGTTGACGATGCTTGCAGGACCCTACGCGATAGGGGGGTGTTCTTGCTTTCTCCTTTGGCTTTCTTATGTATTAAAAAGACCGTGGATTCTTTTATTGATCGCGCTCGTGTTATTGCCAGTATCCCCTCTGTCCCTCTCTTCTGCGGCAGGGGTAGGAGAGCGGGGGCTTCAAAGCGTATCAGAGACGGTCGATGCGGAGTCATCCCGGCAAGAGGAAGGGGAGCAAAGCCTACGGCCTTCCGCAGGAAAGCCGCAAGAAGTCGTGACGGAATGGGTGATGAACAACGCAATGCCGATCGCGCTGACCCGATTTTTTCAATGGATTTTCGTTGGAGTAGGGATTCTTTTCGTCCTCGCAACCGTGAAATTATGGAGAGAATACGGGAAAGGACTGTTGGCTTTAGCGAAAAAAACCGGGATTGCGATAATCGTTTTAGGCAGCGTTTTAATGTTGGCTTACGCGTTAGCGAGAATCCCTCCGAATACCGAGCCGTTTCGAGCCGAAGGGAGCGGTTTTTTTGAAGAGATGGCGCGAATCGAGCGTTACCTGGGCCCGTCGGAAACGACCGGCGCAATGGAAGCGGAAACAGAAGTCATAGTTCGAACTGTCGAAGTTTCGATGACGCTGGTCAACATCTTGGTGATAACGGCTACCTTATCGCTTTTATCTCTCTT
>JAAYCF010000329.1 GCA_012744415.1 Thermotogaceae bacterium | reverse complement strand
CATGTATCCCTGGAATTCAAAGGCATCGAGATAGACATCCGTATAAAGGATATTCCGAAAAGAGGGGAATTCTATATCTCTTAGGAGAGCCAGCTGCACATGGTGTCCCGGTATCGTCTCGTGGTTGATAAGCGAAATCGGCGTATACAGGGTAGAAAACCCGGGATCAACGAGATTCACGACCATGAGTCCCGGAGCGCGGTCTTCTTCACCGGGAGATTGATAGTATGCGGGGGACGGGCTGCTTTTGTCGATCGAAAGGATAACATCACGAGTCGGGAAAAGGTCGAAAAATTCTATCGATTTCGTTTTAACCCGTACGAGAATCCGCTCGTATTCACGTAGCAATGCCGGTTCTTCGAGAGGTCGGAAAGAAAGGTTGAGCTTTCTTTCTACCTCTTCCAGGGTTTTTAACGCGCCGTTTTCTGTTAAACCTGCGACGGCAAGTATCTGTTTTTGTAACATTTCCAGGTAATCGACTCCTATGGCGAAAAGTTCGTCCGGAGTAAGCGACGCGCCTGTGTACCGGTTCAGCAAGAAAGCATAGTAGCTCTTACCGTTTGGATAAGAACAACAGCTCCCTTCCGAAGGCGCTTTTTCTTTCAAGAGTACGAGTTCGTTTTTAAGCTTAAGGAAAGAAGGAAGAAACGAACGCTCCATTTCATATTTCAGTAGCAAAACTAGTTCACTTCTGCTCTCGATCGGAAAGGATGGAGAGGTTTCTATCTTTTCAATAAAAGAACGGTATAAATCCGTGTTTTCAATACGATAAGCATTTTCGGATACCTTTCCTAAGGCGTTTTCGATTTGGGCGATCGCGCTGTCCAAAAGTAAACGCGGCGGGATAAACCCGTTTGCCTCTCTTGTCCGTAAATTTCCGAGAAGGTGTTCGATCCATTCCGGAATCTGAGAGATCAAAGAAATCCATCGAGCAGCCTCGTCGACTGTTTTGACAGGATAATCGACGAGTCCCTGCAGCAGCCGATTCACATAGTCCCAGGAACCGTAACCATTGACCTGCCATTCATTCCAGAGATAGGAAACACTCTCTATCCTCGTTTTGAGCAACCATTCATAGATTTCAAACGAAAGCCGATCTTCTTTGTTTATCTGGTTTTTTCGGGAACTGAGCAATTCGAGAACGGTTTTTTCCACTTCAGCGGTTTCTTTCCGGTACTCGTCGGAAATATTCGTCAAATAAGGATAACGATCGAAATCAAAATCGGGGAAATTCCGAATCGTATCGGGATTCCTTTGACAGATGAGAAAGTAGGAAGTGTCGAAAAAATTCGCTAAGGACAGCGCTTCCAATTGAGCGGTGATCGATTTTTCGTTGATTGGAAGCGGGTTTTTTTCCATACCGTTCAGGAACGTGTAGACGCATAAAGATAGTAGCAGGAAAATAATAGTTACCTTTGTTATCTCCCTCAATACCTCACCCTCCTTATTTTTAAACGGTCCGATCATCGAAACTTAAATATCGATCCCCTTTCCGGTTACCGATAGGAAACGAAATAACCGCCTTCGCCTATTTTTACGGGAAAAAAGACAGACCTTTACTAACTGGTTTTATCGTACCATAAGCGGAGACTTCTTCTACAAAATCGTGTCCCGCTTTCTCTGCCGCCGGTTAGATCGTTTGCACTATCGATATTTTAGGATGATAAGTAGTCCGTCAAATGCTCTTCCACTTTTCCGATCTTGCGGATAACTGATGTGTTTCGAAGCTGCCGTGAGTTTTAAAAGCGCCCGGTTTTTATTCATTCATAGCGTAGGAAAAACGAATCTTATTTTTTGATACTAATATTTCGTTATACCAATAAACAAACTTTATAACCCTATTGACAACATAACAGATTAATGATAGGATAGTCATACAAGGTACTGCGATGCGAAAAGTAAATCGACATTAGCATTACAGAATAGACTACTCTAACGTTAGCCAATAGATTAATTGGTGCTATCCTTACAAATATGTACTTTTAATAAATATACCGGTTCTTTAATTACTGTATTCTTAAAAAATAGCTTATGAAAAAGCGTTCTTTCAAATTATTAGTGAAAATTGTTAGTCTGTATATTCGTTACGCATAAAAGATCGATAGAACGGAATGAAATCGGTTCAGTTTTATTGGGTACGTCTTTGGCAAATTTGAAGCTTATCAATCATAAATGCGATTCACTTTAAGAAGGGAGAGAAGATGATACTTCAAAACTACGATTCTCAAATCAAAATCACAAACGATATCGAGAACTACGTGATATCCGCTCTCGGGTTCCTCGCCAACACGTTTGACAATACTCCCGTTTATCTCGTCTGTCCTGATACGATGGACAAGATCTATCCGCCGAGAAAACGAATTTGCTTAAATAGGGAATGCGTAGAAAAAATGCTGAAGAAACTGGCAGATGAGAAAAAAGCCAATGAGGGCGCTTTCGACCGTTCCCGAAAAGAGGAAGGGACAAGCACGGGGTCAAAGAGAATAACGGAAGCCAATAGAGAGGACTGTCGAACCCGTAGAGAAATGGACGAAAAAGAAACGGAAGATAAGCGAGAAGAAGACATTTGGGATAAGATAGGCGAATGCGCGCGAGAAACGGTCTCAAAAACAATCGCAATCGGTGTTTACGTGGAAAACCCGACAGTGGTAAACGTAGAACAGAGACCTTCCGTTTTTATTAGTAATGAAAGGGTGGAAGACATCGGGAACGACATGATCGCCCGAGGCTCTTATGAACCGAAAGACTACGGGCTCTGTTTCAAAAATCTCTTTAGCGCGGTGTTCCTTCACGAACTGACGCATGCCTATATTAAGACGCCGGTGAGCATCTATTCGAAACCTTGGGGAAAGGTAATTGAAGAGAGTCTTTGTAACGCGGTGGCGTACCGGCAAATAAAGAACTGGAAAGCGCGGAGCATACTAAGTCGCTTTTTTTTGAGTCAACCCGTTGAATATACAGGATACAGCTATTTCCAACTGAATACGGAAAACTTCATGCCTCAACTGGATATTTGGGTTAAGAAAGAAATCGATTTTTCTCCCTTACAGTTTCTGTATAGTGGCTACGCGTTCATAAATGATATAGCCGCCTTTTTACCCATAGAATACAGAAGGGAGTATGAACGGATAAAAGACCGTTTTTGGGACTATCCTCCGGATATATTGCTCCACGAGCTATTCCATATTTTTCGGAGATATTTAAACCAAAAAAAGTCAATAGATTTTTCAGTAGAGATATTCAAAACGCGGGCTCTTAAAATACTAAATCATATATACGGATTTTAGAACGAAAATCGGGTTCAAAAAAAGGAGCGCCACGATGGAAATATACCTCATAATAATCGGGATTGCAATTCTTACTTCGTTGATCATCCTCATAATAAAACTATTTTCTCGAAAAGATACGGAGATTACGACACAGCAGCAAATACTCTTGGATACGCAAAAAGAGTCCCGCGAACAACTCAATCAAATCATGAGAACGATCAACGAAAACTTAAATTCGACTCAGGGGAATTTCGATACTCAGTTTAAGACAAACCACGAAGTTATCAGCGAAATACACAATAAACTCGGCTCGCTCGAAGCGACGACGAAAAATATACAGGAAATCGGAAAGGATATTTCTTCTTTGCAAGAAATCCTAAGCGCTCCGAAATTAAGGGGGAATCTCGGAGAGTATCTCCTTGAGGAACTATTAAGAGATATTTTACCCTCACAAAATTTTAAAACGCAATACACCTTCAAGAACGGGACGAAAGTAGATGCGATCATAAGGCTCGCGGACGGCATCGTACCCATCGACTCAAAGTTCCCTTTGGAAAGCTTTCAGCGCTTGGTCGCAGCTGAAAGCGAAGAGGAGAAAAAAAACCACAAAAAGGAATTCGTCTCTTCAGTAAAGAAACGAATCGATGAAATCGCGACGAAATATATCAACCCCGCCGAGGATACATTCGATTTTGCGATGATGTACATACCCGCCGAGAATGTATTTTATGAAACGATCATTAATGACTCACTGACAAATACGGATAACCAAATATTGAAGTACGCCTGGGAAAAACACGTAATCCCTGTTTCTCCAAACAGTTTCTACGCCTATTTGATGTCTATTGTTTACGGATTAAAAGGATTAAGAATAGAGAAACAGGCAAGATATATAATTGGAGAACTCGAAAAAACCCAGGCTTTATTCGGGAAGTTTTTCGCTGACTTCTGCACATTAGGCGATAAAATAAAAACCGCTGAGAAGAAGTACGATGAATTGACGAAAAAAGCAAATAAAATAAACGATCAAGTAGGGAAGATAACAGGCATTAAAAACGAACTCCCGGGACCGGACGAAGCGGAGCAACTGGATAATCCAAATTAGGCGGTATACCGCGAATCGAAAACGGTTATATTTATGTAATATTAAACTGTATGCTTTAGGGAGAAGAAAAGCTACTCGACGGATAATGGGGCGAAAGTAAAAATCAACACCGTGGAAGGATATACCCGGATGGGCCGGTATAAATGGGAAAAATCCAATGAAAGCATTCTTATAGCTAATGCACTTTAAAGAAAGAAACCCGATTGAATCAGATCTGAGGAAAAACGAGCGATTGCATCACAATGGATAATTCGTTGGAAAACAGTAGTAAACGAACGGAATAAGGATATAACCGGTGGAAATAACAGCTAAAATCGACCGTATTGTCGTAGTATTTGTTTTTCAGGTGTAAGAAAACGGGAAGAAGGTCTGTATTTGTCTTAATCCTTCTTCTAGAGATTGGGAATTGTTCGCCGAGCTCTATGTAGTTTAAAGGAAATGTTGTAAATTATAAACGATAAAACCGTTTTTCGCTAATAAAGGGAGGAAATAAAGTTGGCTAGAGGGAAAATTATACATTTATACTTAATGGATGGTGACGCCACGGGTCGCATAAAGTGTAGACTTCTTAATTGGACTGGTATCGCATATAAAATACCTCGTATTGTGCTAAGCAAAGCTAAAGATATAAAAGATATCGACCGTACTAGTATCTATTTCCTTTTCGGTACATCAGAAACTGGAGAACCCATACTCTATGTTGGCCAATCCAGCATTCGTAACAACGGGAAAGCAATCCTTTGCCGTTTAAATGAACATATTCGAAACGGTGATAATGAGGATTATTGGACGGAAGCAGTAATCTTAACTACTATAGATGATTCATTAGGCCCCACTGAGATCTGTTACCTCGAAATCGATTCTACAATATGGCTATGGAGGCGAAGCGATACGCTGT
>JAAYCF010000328.1 GCA_012744415.1 Thermotogaceae bacterium | reverse complement strand
CGAAGAAAAACTGAAGCAGAAGGGTGTCGACGTCATCGGCAGCCTGCCTTTCGATGAAAATGTCATGATCGCGACGAGAAAAGGGATTCCCGTGATCCAGATGGGGGGGCCGGCTGCCGAGGCGCTCGCACGCATCTGGAGAACGAAGATCCTGCCGCTGCTTACGGATTGAATCCATTCGCGGCGTGCGCACGATGTATCGCGCTTCTCATGTAAAAGCGGAAAAAAATCTGAAAACGAGGGCTATTATGATCCTAAGCCAAAGAATCTACCTAAGACGCTTCTTGGATACCGATTGGCGCGACTTATACGAATACCTTTCGGTGGAATCGGTCGTGCGCTTCGAGCCTTACGATCCTTTTACAGAAAAAGACTGTATAGAAGCGGCGCGTGAAAGGCAACAACAGACGAGTTTTTGGGCGGTGTGCCTGAGAAGCTCAGAAAAAATGATCGGGAACCTGTATTTCGAACCGTGTCAACCGGAAGACTACGGAAATTGGAAACTGGGTTACGTCTTCAATCCCGTATTCGGAAAAAAGGGATACGCGCTGGAAAGTTGTCGCGCCCTTTTGAATGAGGGATTTACCTCTTTTCGCGTTCGCAGGGTCGTCGCCTTATGCGACCCGGAAAATCGACCTTCATGGCGGCTGCTTGAAAGACTAGGAATGCGCCGGGAAGGCTACCTCCGGCAAAACGTGTTTTTCGAAAAAGACAGTGATGGAAACCCCGTATGGAAAGACACGTACGAATACGCTATTTTAGCGGATGAATGGAACACCCTTTCAAAAGCCCCGTCTACCTCTTTTCTTCCTCCGATTATATAGGTTCTCTCACGAACACAAGGAACCGGCGAAAACCGGCCTTGCTCTCGCGCTTTTTCGAAGCCATCTCTTAAGGCGTGTCGGCCGGAAATTCAATCCATATGTATCGGTTCGTGCTATACTCTCAGGAAAGGGCACCTATCTGGAGGTGGCATCGTGAAATACGAACCGAGGGAAGTACGCGGAAACCCGTCTTCGAAAAGCGTTACGGTCTGTTACGAGCGCTATTTGTCTTCTCCGTTGTTTATCGACGCCGAGTATATGCGCTTCTATACCGAGCGCCATAAAGAAGTGAGTTTCTGGGAAGAGCAGGAGAGAAGGGCCGAATGCCACGCTTACGCGCTCGAGCGCGTAACGCCGGTGATACAACCTGATGAACGGATCGTTGGATCGAAAACACGGTATACGCGCGGTGCGATCCCTTACGCAAACTACGCTTCGGAGTACATCCTTCGGGAATTCAGAAAAGAACGGCATGAGGCTCAGGATCTTGTGACCGATTTAGGAACCGGCGGGGGTATCGCGCGTACCGTTGCTTATGCCGAAGATCATCGCTATGATGTGTTCTGCCACAAATTTTTGATAACCCCTGAAGATAAACGTCTGTTAAAAGAAGTGGCCGAGTACTGGAAGGATCGATGTATGCAGGCTGAAGGAGACCGGATTTGGAAAGCGGAGTACCCGCACGCCGATTGGATCCAGAAAGGGTGGGAAACCGGTTTGTATACGGCTCCTCATGACCCGGCGCCCGAAGGCCGTATGATACTGGACTTCGAAACGGCGCTTTCTGCCGGGATCAACGAATTAATCGAACGGTGCCAAAACAAGATAAAAGAAACCCTCGCTCATCCCGGTAGAATCGGAGAGACTAAGAAAGCGCACTTTTGGCGGGCGGCGGTTCGGGTGTTGGAAGCGACAAAACGGTGGGTCTATCGTTACGGAGAACGGGCGATGCAGCTTGCGTCCGATGAATCCGACCTTCAAAGAAAACGGCAACTTCAAACGATTGCGGAGAACTGTTTCTCTTTCGGAAATGTGCCGGCTACCTTTTATGAAGCCATCCAGCATTTTTGGTTTCTCTATCTTGCCGGACACATCGAAGGGGCGCATTTAGGCTACTCGGTGGGAAGGTTCGATCAATACATGAATGCTTTTTTCCGAGAGGATCGGCAGAAAGGAATCCTTTCGGATTCCGAAACGCTGGAGCTGCTTGAAATGCTCAGAATAAAGCATACGGAAATTGAGTACGTCGCTTCTTTTTCCTGGGAAGGGTTGGGTTCCGGAAATCTGTTCCAGAACATGATGCTCGGGGGGTACACGGAAAAAGGGTTGCCTGCGGACAATGAACTGTCGACCTTTCTGGTGCAAGCCGCCATCAATGTCCCCACGATTCAGCCCACCCTCTCCGTATGGTGGACACCGGCTTTAAGCCCGGAGTTCCTTATGAAATGCGTGGCATGCGTGAAAACGGGGGTGGGATTCCCCGCCTGGTTTAATACGGATGTTTACATCAAGCATGAGCTGCAGAGGAATCCGGAACTCGGAATCGGTTTTATCCGAAAGCAGGCGGCGATGGGGGGATGCACGGAACCCGTGTTGCAAGGATGCAGCTACGGGGTTGTTCAACCCGGATTCATCAATCACCTGAAGCTCCTTGAGTATGCATTGTTTGGGGGAAAAGACCCCAAAACCGGCATCGAAATTGATCGCACGGAAGAACCCGCGAACGCGGAAAGCCTCATCAACGCGTACAAAACCTATTTGGGGAAAGCGATCCAATACTGGCAAGAATACTGGAATCTCGTTATGGAAGCCCATTCACGAACCGTTCCCCTGATTTACTGTTCCGCTTTAATGCAAGCGTGTATCGACAGAGGGAAAAATATGGACCACGGGGGATCGCTGAATAATCAGACGCCGACGACGCTCAGCTCCGGACTGGTGAACGTCGTAAATTCGATTGCGGCTATTCGAACCGCGGAAAACCAAGGGGTTGCCATTCCGCAAATCAAGAAGTGGCTGATGGAAAATTGGAAAGGCTTCGAGGCGGAAAGGAAAATGGTTTTAGCAGCGCCAAAATGGGGGAACGACGAAGACGAAGCGGACTTACTCATGCAGGACCTATGGGATACCTATTGCGAGGACGTGGAAAAAACCGAGAACTATCTCGGCAAACCGTACGATCCGAGTATGTTGGCGATTTCAACGATGACACCCTTCGGCAAAGTCTGCATCGCTTCCGCAGAAGGGCGCTTCGACGGAGAACCCCTAGCGGACGGGGTGACATCGCCCTATCCCGGAACGGACCGAAAAGGGCCGATGGCGGTTCTTCGCTCCGTGCAAAAGATCGACCATACCCGAATCCGCGGGGGACTGCATAATATGAAATTCCACCCGTCCACATTGAGCGGGGCGGGCGGATCCTTAAAACTGTTACAGATGATACGGACATACTTCGAAACGCAAACGGCCTTTCAAATCCAGTTCAATGTTGTCGATAGCCGGATGCTGAGAGACGCGCAGGAACATCCCGAGAACTACCGGGATTTGATCGTCAGGGTTGCCGGATTCAGCGCCTATTTTGTGGAACTGCAAAAATCCGTTCAGGATCAGGTCATCGCGCGGACGGAGCAGACGCTTTGATAGACTGGCCGCTTGAAGCTCCGGTTTTTGACATACAAACGATGGCGACCCATGACGGCCCCGGCCTTCGAACAATACTATTCTTGAAGGGGTGCCCATTGCGTTGCGCGTGGTGCGCCAATCCGGAAGGACAGCATTCCCGACCGGAACTGCGATGGAGCCTCAACCGATGCCGGAGCTGTGGAACTTGTCACACCGTGTGTCCGGAAAACGCGGTCTCTTTCGTTACCGAGAATGGCGAAAAAACGCCGATATT
>JAAYCF010000327.1 GCA_012744415.1 Thermotogaceae bacterium | reverse complement strand
CATTTTTAGATGGTCCAAATACCTCTCGTCTAAAGCTAAGTAAAGGTTGAGCTCGGACGAGAAGCGGATAAAAAAGTAGAAGAGATAAAATCCCAGCGTCAGAAAGGTCAGCAATATGAACGACGCCAGCGTTCGTTTCGGAAAGATAAATTGGAATTGATCGCTGTAACCTTCCACCTTGTAATAACTATAAAAATGAGACTTGACGGTTATCAACTGCCGGCTGCAAAACAGAAGCCTAAAGAGAAAAAAGAGTTCCAAAGATAGACTGGCTACCGACAATAAATAAAGGTCGATCTCAAAAACCAACGAAAGGGTGTTGGAGAGAGTCGAAACTGCGAGAGGCCACAACGGAACGGCGATTTTCTTCAGATTGCTTTGCAGCCAGCGAAGATCAAAACCCGTCGCTTCATCTGCTAGAGGCATAAGTTCTTCGGTTCGAAGGGCCGTTCGCTTGATATTTTGATTCAACAATAGCCCCCATAAGAGAAACAAAGCGACCTGTAAAAAGAAAAACATAACCGAAAGTACCTGCGCGGCGATTTGCATCGATAGATCGGTTTCCAGGGACGTCACGACAGAAAACATCAAAACGGAAGATAATCCGGTCAAAACGACGGTGGCCGGAAGATAGACCGGGACATTTCGGGGTATCCGTATCATTCGAGAAGACCTCTCATTTGAAGATATTATCCTGTATGTTCCTCAGCTTTCCCGTTAACCACATCCACAACTCGGAAAACTCGAACATCTTTTTCGGGGTATACGTTTCGGGTTTTTCATAGGTACCGTAAAGATCCGAAACTTGTTTGGCGAAGACTTCGATACTCCAACGCTTCTGAACGTAGTTCATCCCTTGATACTTCATCTCTTGCCTCAATAATTGGTTTTTCATCAGGACGAGCAATTTATCAACGAAGAAATCCACATCTGGATTTTCGGTAAGGAAGCAGCCTTCTCCATCCGAAAGCGAGCTTTTGACTCCTTTTTGAGCGACTGCGATGACCGGTAATCCGGCGGCTTGAGCCTCCAAAACGACAAGACCCTGCGTTTCGGAAGTCGAGGCGAAGGTAAAACAATCCGCCGAACGATAATAAGAGGCCAATTCTTCACGTTTCATCTCTCCAGCGAAGATCACGTTCTCAGACAACCGTTTTTTACGTACAATCTCAGACAACTCTTCAAAATAGGGCCCATTCCCCACTAATACCAAAAAAAACGGATATCCTTTTCGGATCAATCTTTCGGCGACTTCCAGGAGAAAAACGATATTTTTCTCTTTCGCGATGCGTCCGGCGAACAAAGCAATAAAAGACTCTTTCGGCAAACGGTATTTCTCACGCAGGTCAATCGGCTCGGCTGTCTGAAACAATGCGGTATCGATACCGGTGGGTATGACTTGTATCGGCTTTTTTAATCCGTAAGACGCCAGCTCGTTCTTCATTTCCAAAGTAGGTGCGATCACACAGTCCACTTCCGAACAAAACCATTTGGAAAACTCTTGGATCAGTTTTTTCGTTGGGCGGAAGAATCGGGGCATATAATGTCGATAGTCTACCAGCAACGTGTGATAGGTATGGAAATGCACGTATCCGTAACGCTTTTGGAGCCACAGAGCCGTCCATCCCATCGATAAGGGTGAATGGCTGTGCAGGTGTGTAATCTGGTTGGCTTCCAAAAACTCCAGAATGTGTTTGGCATTCGGCAGGGCGATCTTTTGATCCTTAGCTTGCATCGTTCGAAACCCCTTCACTTTAAAAAAATAGGGGTCTCCTTTCGGACCGACCGGCGAAACGATATAAACGCGATGCCCAAGTTTTTCGAGGTGTTTGCGAAACAAAAACACACTTGTGGAAACTCCGTTGACTTGGGGAAAATAGGTATCCGTTAACATAGCGATGTTCATCTGTCAATCTCCTAACCAATTCGGGGTTCAGTCGGGCAAGCTCAGTTTTCCTAAGGTGACGGCTTTTCGAGCTCCCGTTGCCGAAGGGACGTTTGCGGGATGTCCGTTTAGGTATTCGTTTCCGATCACCGCAAAGGCAATCGCTTCCTTATACTTCGTCCAATCGCTATCGAGGGTGCGGATTTCCGTTCCGGGAAGCGTTTCTTCGAGCGCTCGGACGAGTGTCGGGTTAAAAGCCCCGCCGCCGGTAACGATCATCCGTTCTACCTCACCGAGGTAGCGACGATAACTCTCCCCGATCGACCAAGCAGTCAATGCCACTAAAGTCCTCACGAAGTCGTGCGGAAGGCAGGAGTACTCTTCTTTCAGCTTCCATAGACGATCCCGGTAGCGTTGATGATAACGAATCTCTTTTCCGGTCGATTTCGGAGGCGGCACTGCCATATAGCTTTCTTCTATCTCTCGCAAGCGCGCCAGCAGCGGCAAGTTCACGACACCTTCTGAAGAGACTTCCCCGTTCTCGTCAAATTTCTCGTCGAAGAGGACCCGACAGGCTTCGTCGATGAGGACGTTGCCCGGTCCCGTATCGAAGGCTTTCACTTCTTTCAAGCCGCCATTTTTTGGTAGAAAGGTAACGTTGCCGATCCCGCCGATATTTTGCATTGCGACGTTCTTTTCCGGAGACCGAAAGAGAACGTAATCCGCCCAGACGACGATCGGCGCCCCTTGCCCACCGAAAGCCATATCTTTAACCCGGACATCGGAAAGAACCTTTGTTCCAGCAATCGAAGCGATCAGATCGCCGTCGCCGATTTGTAGTGTACAAGGCGGTTCGTTTTCAGATCGACCCGCGAAAGGTTGGTGAAAGACGGTTTGTCCATGACTGACGATCAAGTCAACCTTCCCTTCGAGTTGACGACGCCGGATATAGCCGGAAACCCATTCGCCGAACAAAGCGCCCAACCGGAAATGAGCTTGAGCGACATCCGAAACGGTAATCTTGCCCGAAGTCAGGCCGCGTATCCATTCGCGTTGCTCCGGACGGTAATCGATGCTTTCGACGTGTTCTAAGAACAGCTGCGTGCTTTCGGCATTCCCTTCGAAACGGCAACTGGCAATATCCAACCCGTCGCACGAGGTTCCGGACATTAATCCGATAATCCGTTTCATCCCGCGCGCTCGCTATCCATAATACTGACCGCGATTTGCCCGACGCGCCTTCGGAACTCCCACATGGCATCTTTGCTCTCGGCCGTATGCCGATCGTAAAAGCACCGATTGGTCAGGATACAAACGAACCGGCGATGGTCGGGATCGATCCAAAGGCTGGTTCCGGTGAATCCGGTGTGACCATAGCTATTTGAGGAGAATAGCGGTCCATCCGAAGATCTCGAGGTATGCATCGCCCAGCCTAATCCTTTGAGATCTCCGGGAATTCGGGAAGTCCACGGGCGCGTCGCTAAAGCGACGACCGTTGGAACGAGCACGCGGGAGGGCCGAATCCATTCCTGCGCGTATCGGCAGAGATCGTTCATACAACTGAAAAGTCCGGCATTCCCGCTGACACCGCCCAAATAGTAGGCGAGTTCATCATCGACGAGGCCTCTCAACCGCTCACCGTTTCGAAAAGAAGTGGGAGCGATATCCTCTCGTTTGTCCGGCAGAAACCCGGTCTTTTCCATCCCTAAAGGCTCATAGACCGCTTCTTTTAGGTAGGCGGGATAGTCTCCGACAATCTTCTCCACGATCTTTTTCAACAAGATGAAATTAAGGCAGGAATACACCACCTCTTTCCCGGGCTCTTTCACCCAAGGGTTTTGATAGATATCTTTAAGGATCTCCTCGGGACCGGATGCCCATTTGTAGGCGTCTGAATAAGGTGGGAACCCGGAGCTGTGCGTTAAGAGGTGCCAAACGAGGATTGACCGGTAAGGGATTGGTAAGTAACGGGATACCGGGTCTTCCAAGTCCAGTTTGCCTTTCTGAAGTAAGGTTAAAACGGCGGGGAGGGTAGCGAGCACCTTCGTCAAACTGGCGACGTCATACAAAGCGCTTTCTGTCGCCAGATGGTTTTCATCCAATGTGCCAAAGGGATAGGCGGAAACCTTTTCCGCATTCCCGTAGCCGATGATGCCGCCGGGGAAGGTTCGTTTCCGGAGAAAAGATTCCGTGATTTCGGAAAAACAATTTACATTCATAGGACACCCCCATTGAATAACCGATGAATTATACCATTTACCGTGCCCAGTGAAAAGGACCCCGGATTCGTCGACTTCCCGCGCAGCCGGAAGAAGAATATGTGCATTCGGAAAACCCGAACCGATGGTATAATAAAGTTTAAGGAAAATAAAACAGACATCCACAGCGGATTCTATTATCAAATGCCCACCAACTTGTATTTTTCGTATATTTAGTATAAAATATAAATATCAATCAACTTTCTAAATTATTAATAAGATAAATTACGATAGGAGGTTCCGAACGTGCAAAAGGAAAAGACGCTCACATCATCTCTCGAAGAGTATTTGAAGGTAATCTACGAGATTACTCAAACTGAACCGGTAGCCAGAGTAAAAAACATCGCGAAACAAATGGAGGTTAGCCTCCCCAGTGTAACGAACGCCCTGAAGAGGTTGGACCAGTTGGGGTACGTTCGGTATGAAAAATACGGTCTCATTCTCTTAAGCGAGAAGGGAATTGAGAGAGCGCAAAAATTGGAAAAAACCAGTTGCATCCTCCGCACGTTGTTGGTCGATTTCATAGGTGTCCCGGAAAGCGACATCTCAAAGATATCATGCCGAATCGATCACTATTTCAATGAAGAGACCCAAGCGAGAATGGAAGCGCTGTTACGTATCCTGAAAAAAGTCAAAGACGGTGGAGATACGTACCGGAAAGAATTGGAAGACTTCTTTAAAAAGACGCCGAACGATCCTGTCGTAAAAGCGGAATGACCAGATTCGACAACATTTTTACGCGTTTCTCGAGGAGGTCAACATGATAGGCATCGTAGGCGATGTGATGATCGACCAACTGGCGATGATCCGTGATTATCCTGAAGAAGGTTCGGAGACGATCATCCGATCTTATATGCCGCGTTTGGGAGGATCGGCCTGTAATACCGCGATGGTATTAGGGGATCTTACCGGCCGGTCCCTTCTTTTTTCGCAAATAGGCGACGACGAAAACGGCCGGTTGGCGATGGACGCTCTGAAAAGAAAAGGGGTGGCTACGGACTACGTATCCGTAAATACCGGCATGGAGACTGGCTTTATTATCATTATGGTTTCCCCGGACGGATCCCGCACGATGTTCAGCCGGCGGCCCCGGTATCCTTTACCTGATGATGAAGCCGCGGAAAGGCGTTTTGTTTCTTTGATCGACTTTCTGCACCTGTCCGGTTATGTCTTTTTGGAGGAAAGAGAGCGCGCCATATGCGAACGGATCATAGATAAAGCGATCCAAAAGGGTTTGCCAATCTCCTTGGATCCAGGCATATCGCCGGTGAAGCAAGTCCCGCAAGCGGTGCTTTCGGCCATAGGGCGCGCTTCTTATTTTTTACCCAACGAAAAGGAGCTTCTCATCCTGACGCAAACACAGAATGTACTTTCCGGAATAGATTCGTTAAGTCCACGAAAAGCGGTTGTCGTCGTTAAATGCGGAGAAAACGGCTGCCTGATCGCTGATCATAAAACCTCCCTGCGGGTTTCTTCGGCAAAAGCAGTAGCCACGAATAATTCGACGGGCGCGGGCGACGCGTTCAACGCCGGTTTCATCTACGGGCTTTCTCGCCAATGGTCTCACGAAGCCTGCGGTCGTTTAGGTAACCATATGGGATTGCAAGTCGTTTCTTCCCCAAAAGGCATCGCCGAAACTACCTTTTGTTTACCATAGCCTACCGTCGACTAGCGGTCTTTCCGTGGTATAATCGAAAGCTGCACGAATTTGCGGTCAGACGAGGCTAAGGTGAGGAGGAAACGGAATGGAAGTGCTCTTGCCCCTTCGGTTCAAAGGGGAAAGTGTCCTTGTGTTAGACCAACGATTGCTTCCGCGAGAAGAAAAATACGTTGAACGTTATGATTTGGAAGGGATCTACGAATCGATCCGTTCCATGGAATTGAGAGGCGCCCCCCTCATCGGGATTGCGGCGGCCTATGGCATGGTTTTAGGAGTACAAAACCAAAGTTTTACCCATCCAATCGACCTGTTGGAAGCCGTGCGAAAAAACGCCGAGCGGTTGAACCGGGCGCGACCGACTGCTAAAAACCTCTTTTGGGCGACGGATCGGCTCGTTCGACTGGTTGAACGAAATATCGATCTACCCGTCGAAGAGATCATTTATCGGATGCGGGCCGAGGCGATTAAGATAAACGAAGAAGACGTCGAAATCTGCCGAAATATCGGCGAGAATTTCTTGAAGGTTTTGAGGCCCGGTATGCGCTTATTAACGCATTGCAATGCTGGCGCGCTGGCTACCTATCGGTACGGGACCGCGACCGCTCCTATGTATTTAGGGCAAGAGCGCGGATGGAACTTTCAGGTTTTCGTCGACGAAACGCGCCCGTACAATCAAGGCGCGCGATTGACCGCTTACGAGCTCCATCGGGCCGGTATTGATGCGACACTCATCTGCGACAATATGGCCGCGATGGTCATGTCGAAGGGGTGGGTGGACGCGGTTTTGGTCGGCAGTGACCGTGTCGCGGCGAACGGGGACGCCGCGAACAAAATCGGGACCCTGAACCTTTCGATCCTGGCGCGCCATTTTGGGATTCCTTTCTACGTGGCGACTCCCACGCCGACTCTTGATCTTGATCTCCCGGACGGAAGCCGCATACCGATCGAAGAACGGGATTCCGAAGAGATCACCCATTTTCAAGGAATCCGCGTCGCGCCGGAAGGTATCAAAGTTTTCAACCCCGCCTTCGATGTATCTCCTCATGAAAACATTACAGGGATTGTCACCGAGAAGGGAATCGCCTTTCCTCCGTTTCAATCGAGTTTAAAAGCGTTAGCTGAAGCGCCGTTTTTGACTGGGAAAGGTTAGGGTATGACCTCTCACCTTGTCGACACCCATACGCATTTGTGGGACAAACGGTTCGATCATGATCGAGAAGCCCGAATGCGCTCTTTCGACGAAGAAGGAATCGCATGGGTTCTTGAGGTAGGCGTCGATTTACCGACTTCACGAAAAAGCCTCATACTCGCTGAAAGCTCTCCGCAGGTGTACGCGGCCGTCGGGGTGCATCCCCATGATGTCAAGGAGTTGGACAGGGACCATCTTCAGTTGTTAAAAGAGTTGGCTCGCAATGGGAGATGTGTTGCCGTCGGAGAGATCGGATTGGATTTTTACCGCGATCTGTCGCCGCGCCCTCTCCAGATAAAATGGTTTACCGAGCAACTCGAATGGGCTTTGTCGATTCAAAAGCCGGTCATCCTCCATGTTCGGCAAGCCTATGAAGAGGTACTGACGATCCTGGAAGGGTATCCCGCTTTCCCTGCAGGAGGTGTGGTACATTGTTTTCAATCGGACCAGCGTACGGCCGAGCGATTTATTGCTTTGGGCTTCTACGTAGGGATCGGGGGGCCGATCACCTATTCTCCGAAAAATAATCCTGAGTTGAAACAAACGCTCTATGAGGTGGTTGCAAACTTACCCCTCGAACGGATATTGGGAGAGACCGACTGTCCCTATCTGACTCCGAACCCTGTAAGGGGGAAAAGAAATGAACCCGCTTTCGTCAAATATACAGTTGAAAGGATTGCGGCAGCGGTAAATCGGACGCCGGAGGAAACAGCGATACAGTTGCGGCGCAACGCTGAACGGTTATTTCTTGGGAAAAATGGGTAAGAAGGGCGTCCCCCCTTCGAAAAAAACATAACACGTCTAACGCCTCAACAACGGGCCGTCTTTTCTTTCGGCGCGCCTGATAACGGAGACCGATTTGCGGTTCGGTTTAGAACACATTCGGCGAGCCGGCCGGTTTAAAAGGCTTAATGCATGTTATCGTCAAGAAGAAACCATATTCAAGTGTTTTTTCAAAGGGAACACCCAACTTTAGTCCGATATTGTAGAAAACAGGGGAACCGACAGGTTTGACCGGTCTGGAGAACCGAACAATTGTTCGTCAAATGAAGAGTTTTTTAGTTCCGCGGCGGTATGTGGGGTTATTCTTTTCAGATGAAACACTGACTCAATCAAAACGATGTCGAAGTTAATTTCGGCGTCGGTGTGAATGGAGCGCTTCGCGAACTTTGCTTCTAATGGAGGTTGAAAGTGTTTCGCACCGAATCATTTGAATATGAAACCGAGAAACTGCATCCTTTTTTTTTACGACGAAAATTTCTAATAGCTCTTTGGACGTGATCGTAAACGCAATATATCGGGAGGTGTCTGTATGGCAGATACATACAAAATTCGAATACCGAGACGATTTTTCGTGCTGGTACTCATCGCCGGAATCCTCGGTATTCTGGCCATCTATTTTTCGACGGGCTTTTACCAGGTCGCCCCGTCTGAGGTTGGTTTGGTGAAACGGTTTGGGAAGTACGTGCGAACCGATCAACCTGGCATCAATTACCACCTGCCCACCCCGTTTGAATCCGTGACTATCGTCGATATACTCTCCATCCGCAAAATAGAGATCGGGTTTCGAACTGTCGCCGCCAACCGTTACACTTCCGTCGTCAGCGAGGCGCTGATGATGACCGCCGACAACAATTTCGCCAGTGTGGAATGCGTGGTTCAATATCGCATCAAAGACCCTTTCTTGTTCGCTTTCAATATTCAGAACCCCGAAGAGATCGTGAAAGCGCTTTCAGAATCGGTCATCCGTGAACGTGTCGCGCTTCGAACGGTCGATGAGGT
>JAAYCF010000326.1 GCA_012744415.1 Thermotogaceae bacterium | reverse complement strand
TCTTGAGCCGTTCCCGCACCAGGTATTCCCGGAACTTCCCCTTTTCGTAGTTCGTCTTCCCCATCTCTTTCCGGATCTCATCCCGAATATCCGGTACGAAATTGTCGATTTCTTTTTGGTAGATTCTGCGAAAGACCAGTTCATACGTGATATCTTTGGATATTATATAGTCGAAGTTCGTTTCTCCCTGGGAGATCAGGTCCGCTTTGATCAGTTGGTACAGCTTCTTCTCCAGTTCGAAGTCGGTCATGTCCAGTTTCAGGTCTTGGATCATCTGCGCCCGCGTCCGTTCTTCTCCCGCATGGAATAAATACAGCATCAGCCTTTTCGCGTTCTTTTCGTTCACTTCGTAGAAGACCTTCGCAAGGTATTCGATCCAGGTCTTGTAGATCTCCCCGCGTGTGATCTCTTCCGTATACGTGGCGATGATGTTTTCTTCGTTCGTGTAGTCTTTCGTGTCGTTGTACCGGGTGGTAAACAACGCTTTGATATACAGCGGGTCCCCCTGGGTCAGATTCCATATCTTTTCTACCGAGGGTTCGTTCATCGCCGTTCGCGCGGCGTTCGCGTAGCGTCGGATCGCTTCTTTTGCCTCGTCTTCCGGCAGGTTGCCCAAGGCGTATTCCGCGAAACGTCCGGTCAAGTGCCGGATGATTTTGATCAATCCATGCACTTCGCTTCCCGAGATGATCAACGGCGCTTCCTTCTTTTCCGCGAGGTCAAGGTAGGTTCCGCTCATCGTGCCGATCTTCTCGCCCCGCTGGTCGCAAACGTACGCGTTGATGTTTTGAAACTCGTCGAAGATTTGGACGATCTTGACCCCTTTTGAGACGGAGATTTCGAAGGGCGCACGGCTTGCCACTTCCCACATCAGTCCCCATTCGCCTTCCTTTTTGGAATCCTGTATCGATTGGTAAGGTCTCCCCAACTCCGGTGCTATCTCGATAACCTCTTCCAAAGATTCAAAGGTATGGGGTATTTGGATATATTCGGGGTTTCTTCTTGCATAGGAAATGTAATGATTGGCGAAAGTTGCGAAGAAAGACTTCGAGAACTCCGCGAGGGTCATGTCCATATCTTTGATACTGTAATAAAAGGGTATGATTCCACTTTCCGGGGCGCTCCA
Organism: Thermotogaceae bacterium; assembly: GCA_012744415.1. Lineage (GTDB taxonomy): Bacteria > Thermotogota > Thermotogae > MWEM01 > MWEM01 > MWEM01. Next base: position 3,514 of record JAAYCF010000326.1, on the reverse strand, counting down.
TAACGTATTGAACAACCGCTGCAGAAACGCCGTCTTCCCTTTCTTCCTTCGCGCGACGATCGCCTGGCTTTGCGCCATGTTGTTTCGTAGGTAATAGTACCAATCGCCCAGGAAGTAATCGAACTCTTTCTTTCGTCCGACGAAGAGTCCATAGTCACCGATTTGTTCCGGCAAAGCATACGTGATCGTTTCCGGCATCGTGAACATCGCTTTCACCCGCTTTGGTTGCGTTTACCGGATTATAACACATCAATTTGCTAAGAAACGCCGGGAGATAACCCAACCCCGCGGGCGAATGTTTATTCGCCCCTACAAGAGCATACAAAACATTCCCATTCTTTCGTAGGGGGGTATCAATATACGTCCGCTTTTTACTTTTTATCCCGTCCTCAACGCATAGACTCTGTTCGATGCGAGCCGTTCCTTCGAGAAAGCAATGTATCCGTTTTGTGAATAGACCTCGAATACAGTTTTCGGTTATTATACTTCGAAAGTTTGATCGATTTCTACCCACTGCTTCGTTTCAGGTATCGAAAGGTATGCTATAATTCTATTATATTATAAGAAACACCGGTTTAATTTTCCTAGATTTTATAGAAACCCGGACGGTTTTTAGATCTACGTTTATCTCTGAAAGCGTCATCTTGATAGGTAGGAGGGTATCTATGAAATCATCCAGGCAGAAAAAGAGACTCATTTTTCAGTTGTTGTTTTTTTTACTGTTTCCGTTAACCATATGGTATTTCTCCCCGTACCTCATCATTATGGGGGCGACCGAGGGAATCGCAACCGGCAGTTTTTTCACGTTTATCGGTTTATTCGTTTCGGCCTTGTTTTTCGGCCGGTTTTTTTGTTCCTGGATCTGTCCGGTCGGTTTTTTAGGCGATACGTTGATCCGTATCAACGATAAAACAGTGGGGAAACGGTTAAAATATACGAAATACTTCGTTTGGGTACCCTGGTTAGCCGTGATCGTGTATTTTTTTATTAAAACGGGCGGGATTCGAACGATAAATGTTTTATATATGACGGACACAGGAATATCGGTAAAGCAGCCGGAAGACTACTTCATTTATTACACAGTTATCGGCCTGTTCTTTATTCTGCCATTGTTGCTCGGTAGAAGAGGCGCGTGCCATACAGTTTGCTGGATGGCGCCGTTTATGATCCTAGGAAGGAAAATCAGTATTATCTTCAAGTGGCCTGCCCTTCGACTATCAGCTGATAAACCCGAGTGCGTGCAATGCGGCCGATGTACTCAAAATTGCCCGATGAGCCTCGATGTAATGGCTCGCGTCCAAGATGGGAAACTTGAAAACGCGGATTGCATTCAGTGCGGTGTTTGCGTTGACACTTGTCCGAAAGGAGTTCTATCACTGAGATTCGGCCGTACAGAAAGAAAGTAGAGGTCATGCGTTACTCGATTCTAATTTTTTAACTTAGCAAACACCTTAGAATTCCTTGTTCGCGAATCAAGACTACAATATTTTACGATTGGCTTTCTTTACTTTTTAAGCTTTAGCGTGTTTTACGGCAAGTAGGGATTTGCGCTCGCCTATCAGCATCGGGTTGGAAACCTGACTATTAATATCAGGATAAAAAATCGATATAATGGTTCTGGGGGGGTTCTTTCTTCATAAATTGTACGAAAAGTATTTTTGGTTTTCTTCCAAGTTAAATGGGTAGGAACACAGTTATAGTAGTTTTGGTACATCGAACTTGAGTTCCCCGAATACCAATTTTGACGCGCTTTCCGGAATGCCAACTGTCAAAGTCGGGAAAAAGAGAAAGCTCTGGATAAAACCCTCATCGGGCTCAAACGGGAACTGGAGAGCGATCATCACATAGCGGAACACGAACCGATGTACGCGAAGTACTTCGAAGTGAAAACCACTCCCAAGAGGGGGACACAAGCGGTTGTGAAAGAAGCCGCGGTATACCGGGCCAAGAAATTCGGCGGGTTCTTTTGTCTTCTTACCAATGAAACGCTGGAGGCGATTCCGGCCTTGGAAACCTACCGAAACAAAGACTTGGTGGAAAAAGCGTTTGGAAACCCGAAGGAAAGGCTGAACCTTCGCAGGACACCGGTCTGTTCAAGAAATACACCCTTCAGTAACTCTTGGACAAGTTGGACGTGATCGAGTGTTTTGAAACCCCGGGACAGAGGATGCGGGTGGGCGAAATCCTCAAGAAGCAGAAAGACATCTATCGCTGTCTCAATGTTGACCCGCCTTCCTCGTTATGAGTCGACGGGAATCCAGGAAGTATCGTCACATTCAGAAACCCACATGGTTCGTATATCTTTTTTACCTTCGCGTTTGTAAAACCTCATAAGCTCCTCCTCCGCCCATTTGAAGAGGAGAAGTCTTCCGCTTTGATAAATCGGTTCGGGATCAACAAACACGTCGAAAGAACGATACTTTGGCGAAAAAAGGACCCACCCGACAACCTGATTTTTTTCTGTTTCTTCCCATAGATAGGTGTATTCGGTTAAGGTTCGATCAAGATAGTACAGCCACCATTTCAAATCTCCTGTATGTACTTAATAGGCAGTTAGTGAAGCTTTTTTTCCCTTAACAAGGATATTGCACATACACGGAATATCATCGGGCTTCGAAAGGCGGCGAAGTCTTCCTTTTACATGCGGTTCGATAAAGCGCGTCACATCCGGGGAAAACATTGTGCCACAATGCCATCCTTTCACGCGTTATTTCAATCTCTTTCATCGCGCGCGTAACATACGATACATATTCCTGATTGGTACGGCTTTTTAGTGTTCTTTTGCATATAAAAAAACGATCCAGGTCTTGTATTGATTATCACCCTCGCTATTTTGATCGATAGAAACGGCATTCGGAAGTGGCTTTCTCTGATTAGATTGAAATCGGGTTTAATTGGTTCACTTTTCGTTCCGGTTTAATTTGAACGCCACATCAAGGTGTGGGTACAATAATGGGGTATGCCGTGACCACCCCGGCCAGAGGAGACGGCCACCCCTCCATTGAGGGGAATCTCATTAGCTCGTTATCGTGGTCGGAACCTGTTCGGTACCACCCACAATCGGCGCGCCAAACCGCAATACGCCTCTATATCAACGGCGTAGGTTTTCTTCGCCGAACCCGTTTTAAAACAACACTGGATAGGACCAGACAGCCCAGCCCGGCGTAGGAGACAACAAGAGCGGGCTGCCAAAGGCTAAATGCGGTTGATTCCGAAGCAGAACGTTCCGAAGGTCCGAACGGCATCTGTCCCGTCTCGGTCGCGTTCATCGTCGGCCTGTCAGTCCTCCCTCCAGCAAAGGCGCTTAAAAGAGCGATCTGTTCATCGGTGATTCCTAATTCCACCAGTCGTAACCGTACCGATTCGGTTATCTCTCCGTTTTGGCTTCGCAAAAGGGATTGCGCCTTCTGCATAGTTTCTGCGTCTATCATCAGGCCGCCTTGGGGACCGGGAAAACCCGGATTTCCAAAAGGGGGAGGATTCCCCGGGAAAGGCCTACTGCCAGATCTTTCCT
>JAAYCF010000325.1 GCA_012744415.1 Thermotogaceae bacterium | reverse complement strand
GCAAACGAAGTCGATATGGTCATCCATCAGGGAAGGTTGCGTTCCAAAGACTATGAATTTGTCCTTCACGATATCCGGAAGGTTGTCAAGGCAGCCGGTTCAAACCCCGTCAAAGTGATCTTGGAAACGTGCCATTTAACGAAGGAAGAGATCGTCGCAGGGTGTTTGCTCTCTTTAGAAGCGGGCGCGCAATATGTTAAAACGTCGACGGGCTTCGGTTCGATGGGGGCTAAGGCAGAAGATGTCGATCTTATGAGAAGCGTCGTCCGCAATCAGATTGGTGTGAAAGCTTCGGGCGGGATAAAGGATCGGTCGAGCGCGTTGAGAATGGCCGCCTACGGAGCGGATTTAATTGGAACAAGTTCGGGGGTCACGATCCTGAAAGAGTGCAAAGGATAAACGCCTTCGGGTGAGTCTATGCAAATAGATGGTTTGACTCTATCCAAAGTCATTCCCGAATTACGGGGATATTTGATCAATCAAAGAGTCAATAAGGTTTTTATGCCCTCGGAAAGCCGTTTTTATTTTTCTTTCTTCAAGGATACCTTATTGGTGTCTCTTTTGAATGATGCCTCTTACCTGCAAATCGTCCCATCAAAAGAAGACAGTCCTTTTTTTCCTCCCGCTTTCGTTATGCTGCTTCGAAAATACCTGAAGGGAGCGGTATGCACAGACATCTCTCAAATAAGATATGATCGAATCGTCCGCTTTGACTTCCTCAATCATTTTGAAGAAAACCGTCCGAAAGCGTTCACGGTTTTTATCGAGTTGATGGGACGAAGTTCCAATTTGATTTTCTGTGACAGTGACAGAAACATTATCGACGTTTATCGAAGAAAGGCTGCCTCGGAAAGAAGCCTTTTTCCGCAGAATCAATATGTCCCTTTTTTAAAGAGCCCGGCCGCACTTACTTTGGCCGATTGGGATATCCTTAAAGGCAAGGAAAGCCTCGAAGGCGAGATGCGTTTGTTCCCAGCGGAAACGTCCCTTCTCGCTTTTCTCGAGAAAGGCTTCGAAGGTTTCGGACACTTGGCTGCCACGGAGATATGCTATCGAGCAGGCTTGCGTTCCGAACGAACGCTTTCATCTTTATGCCCCACGGATATAGAAGACCTTAATCTCGTTTTGGCTTCCTTGCGGGAAGAATTGACGCAGGACGACGGCGTGTTTCTTTGGGAAACCGAGGAAGCTTTGAGTTTAGTTAGCGCGACGTTCATGCATACCTTAGACCAAAAAGGATTCCGCTATACGATCCAAAAACCATCTGATGCGCTCCAAGAAGTGTTTTTTACATCAAGGAAAAAGCGGGATTTGCAAGTTTCAAAATTGCGTTACCAAAAGTTGATCGACAAAGAAATAAAAAAGGTCGAATCTAATCTGTTCTCGATGCAGTCAGACCTGTCCGAAACCGTTAACCATTCTTCTTTTCAACAGTATGGGAAATTAATCTTAGCCAACCTTTATCGTTTCGAAGGCGAAAAAAAATACGATTCTATTGAAGTTGAAGATTGGGAGACAGGTGGAAGAATCCTGATCCCGCTTGATTCAAAGCTTTCTCTATCCGCAAATGCTCAAATCTACTTCAAAAAGTCTACGCGTTTGAAAAGACGAAATGACATCTTAGGCGACCGGCTACGGAAATATCAGGCCCTTCTTTATTACTTGCAACAAATCCAGCAGAGCCTCTATGATGCCGAGGATCAGGAGGCGCTAAACGATATCGTCATAGAAATCGACCGTGAGAACCGTTTCGTAGGAGAAGATGCACAGAAAGAGTTGACGAAGAAGTCGCACGGTTCGGCAAAATCCCAGAGAAAGAAAAAAACCGCGATGGCAAGCCGCCACATGGGCCCGTCCGAATACCGCGTTTTTGAAAAATCTGGGTTTCGTTGTCTCGTAGGTAAGAATAACTATCAAAACGATCGTTTGATCAAAGACGCGAAAGATGGAGACCTCTGGTTTCACGTTCAAGGCATTCCCGGGGCGCACGTGATTCTGAAGAATAAAAACCAGCCGGTCCCCGAGGAAGTATTCCTCTTCGCCGCCCAGTTAGCGGCCCGATATTCTAAAGCCTACCAAAGCGCGCGAGTGCCAGTCGACTATACCGATGTGAAAGACGTTAAAAAACCGAAAGGCTTCCGACCCGGAATGGTTACCTACCGGAACCACAAAACGGTATTCGTCGATCCCTACGATGAGAATGAAAAAGCTCCGTTATAATGAAGAAAGACCCAGCAGTCTAAGACAGGCATTTTTAAAAAAGAGACCCCGTTCTTTGTAGTTACTGAAAAAATCGAAACTCGACCCACCCGGGCTAAAAAGTACGGTATCTCCGTCCTGAGCCTCCGCGATGGCAGCTGAAATCGCTTCTGTCCAATCCGAATAGTGCGATACGGGCAGACTGTTTTCGATTAGAGGGCCAATCAGAGGCGCGTTTTCTCCGCAAAGGAAAACGAAATGGCAGCCGTTCTTTATTTCAGAAGCCAGATCCGCGTAATCTTCTCCCTTGCCTCTCCCTCCCATTAAAAGAAGCAAACGTTTTCCTTCTGCCCGGTAAGTTCTGATGGCTTGGATCAACGAGTCCGCATTAGTTGATTTCGAATCATTGACGTATGTGACACCTTCGTGGATAAGGAAGACTTCCAACCGATGTTCTGATCCAGTGTAAGTGGAAAGCCCGTTTTGTATCCCTTCTATCGAAACTCCACTCAAGTAGGCAATAGAAGAAGCAAACGCGGCGTTTTGGTCGTTATGCGCGCCTTTAAGCTGATAAGATTCCAGAGAAAAGTGAACAGGTCCGGCTTCCGTCTGGATGCACAACGAACGCGGATGCTGGATTATCCGGCATGTGTCGGTCGATTCGTACCCGACGGTGAAATCCGCGCTTAAACCACCCGCTAAAGGAGCGCCGATTAAGTTGTATCGGTCGCGAGCCGGAACTTTTTTAAGAGAAAAAATCTTCCGTTTCGCCTCCGAATAAGCCTCGAAGGTTCCGTGCCAACTCAGGTGATCGGCTGTAATATTCAAGATTGCGGCGATATTCAAGAAAGGGATGCTCGTATAGTGCAACTGAAAGCTGCTGAGTTCGAATACGACGGTGTCTGTTTCGGATAAACTGTCTTCAAGGATCAAATCGGCAGGGGAAGTTCCGATGTTTCCCGCCATCGCGGAACGCTTTTCGACTGACAACAGGTGATGGGTCAACTCGACCGTCGTGGTTTTGCCGTTGGTCCCAGTAATCCCTATAGTTAACAGTTGTGGGGGAAAATAGGGCGAAGCGAAATCGATATCGCTATGGACGGGGATGCGTCTTTCATAGGCGGCTTCCAGGATTGGAACATCCGGGGAGATTCCGGGCGAAATGACAATTTGCTTGCTGAGAAGGCATCGGTAAGAGTTCTCGCCTTCTTCCCAGCTAACGCCCTGGGACAAAAACCATTGCCGTTCCGTTGCAAGCAATGGAGAGAGAGTAGAGACGAAGGCTTTCCCCCTTTGCTCTTTCAGGAATAGCCTGAGGGCGCCCCGATTGCTCACGCCGTACCCTAAAAAACAGATATCGTACACCGTATGCTTCCTTTCCCGTCAGATCGGTTTGAAAACGTATTCCCCGTTTTCGTAGACCGTGAGATATTGAAACCCGATTTCTTTCAGTATTGCCAACCCCTTGAGGAGGTCTTTTCCGATATCCTCGATCTGATGGGCATCGGAACCTAACGTAAGCACTTTTCCGCCACAGCGGAAATAAAGTTCGATGATATCCCGATCGGGATTCGGTTGCCCATACTGCCGAATGGTCGAACAGTTCAACTCGATCCCCTTTCCCTCTTCGATCAATTTCTTAAAGATCTGTTCAAAAAAGGGGTAATATTTCTTCTGAAAAGGGATGTTGTCTTGTATGTATCTTCTGGGCAGATCCAGATGCGCTAAGACCGTGTAGTGGTGAAACGCATTTATCCCGTTCCACACGTCCTCCAAATAGGACTCATAGTGAATGCTCCCTCCGAATTCGTTCCTCCTTAAATCGTGAAAGCTTAATAAAACGAAGTCATAGGCTTCGACCGGGTAGTTGATCGGCGTTTTCGTGTCCCACCCGAATTCGAGCCCGGTCGGAAGTCCATGCGCTCTCAATTGGGCCATATGTTCTTCGGGATTGGAAATGAAGAATCTTTTTAGCCCGCGATCACTCACATTTTCATAATGATCGGTAATAATGTACTGATCGATGCCCAATGCTTCCGCTCTTTCCACAATCTGAGGAATGGTCATGCGAGAATCGAAAGAAAAATGGGAGTGGATATGATAGTCGATTAAAAACGGTGTAGAAATCGGAATCGGACCTCCTTTAATTACCCGTTCAGTTCGTATTGCAGTCGGTATAGTTGCGTATAAAGCCCGTTTTTGGCAAACAATTCGTTATGGGTTCCGCTCTCGACGATCCGACCCTTATGAAAAACAAGGATCCGATCCGCATTTCGTATCGTCGAAAGACGATGCGCGATAATCAAGACGGTGCGCCCCTGGGTCACTTTTTCCATCGCGTCCTGGATATACGCTTCGGTGACAGGATCGATATTGGCAGTCGCTTCGTCCAATATCAAAATCTTCGGATCTCTTACAACTGCCCGAGCAAGCGCGATCAGTTGCCTCTCCCCCGCGGAAAGCGTGGAAGCCCTCTCGTTCAATGAAGTATCGTATCCCTTCTCGAACCTCTGAATCAGATAATCGACGTTGACGAACTTGGCCGCGTCGACGACCTCTTCCCGGGTAATCGATTCATCGAACAGACGTACATTGTCTACGACGGTGCCGGAAAAAATAAACACGTCTTGCAGCACGACCGCGACCTGTTTGCGTAAGGTATGAACATTATAGTCGTCGATCGAAACGCCATCGATTAAAATTCTTCCTTTTTGTATGGGATAGAGCGCCGTTAGGATCCCAATAAGCGATGTTTTTCCAGCGCCCGTTTCGCCGACGATCGCGATTTTTTCCCCCGGTCGGATCGAAAAGGAGATGTCTTTTAATATTTCCACACCCTCGTTGTAGCCGAAGGTCACTTCCTCGAATTCTATCGCCCCATCGCTAACTTTTTGGCCTCCCTCGGAAAAATCCGTTTCGCTTCCGGCGCTTTCATCTAATAATTTGAAGATCTTTTCGGCAGATGAAAGCGCATTTTGAACGATGTCGAATTTTTCAGAGATATCCCGTAAGGGTTGAAAGAACATATCGATGTAGTTGATGAACGCGTACAACGTCCCGAAGGTCATGATACCTGAGATGAAGTCTTTGGATCCGAACCATATCACCACACACAAGGCGATATAAAAAAGGATATCCATGGTGGGTCTAAATACGGCAAATACTGTTAGCTGCTGCAGAGTTGCGCGATAATAAGAGTGATTGGTGCTTTTGAACTCCCCGTATTTGGACTTTTCGCGATTGAAGAGTTGGATGACCGACATCCCGGATAGGTGCTCCGCGAGAAAGGCATTAATGCGGGCTAACCTTGTCCGCACCTTGCGATAGGCTTTCCTGTCAAAGAAGCGGAACAACGTCGTCGCCAGGACAATAATCGGTAGAACGATCATGGCGTACCCTGTTAACTGGCGGCTTAGAAAGAACATGAAACCGATGATGCCGACTAATAACAGAATATCTTTTAAAATGCTCGTTACGGCGGTGGTGAAGAATTCATTGAGATTTTCCGTATCGTTCGTAATACGGGTGACAATTCTACCAGAAGGATTATGGTCGTAAAACCTTAACGGAAGCTTCAAAACGTGTCGGTATAATCCGGTACGGATATCATAGATAACCTTTTGGCCCATTTTATTTGAATAGTAAACCTGTATATAGTTCGTTAAAAATACTGATAACAGCAATATCAGCAAGAGGAGAACGGAACTGTCGATACCCTGAATATCATCCGCCCGTAGCGACCGGATTTGTTCTTGATTCAAGTGGACGGAGATTGCCCCGTCCGTGAGGACAAAGCGTCCGTCTTTACGGATTAAAGAGAACGCACCGTCTACATCCTCTTTTATCCATAATCCCTCTTCAATGCGAAAATAATCCGCCCGTTCTTCCACGGCTGACGCGTAATGGCGCTCTCGCATCATGAAAGCGTCTATCGCATTCTTCGACACGTAAGGAATATACAGTTGAAGAAGGGTACCGATTACCAGCATCACCAAAGAAAGGAAAAACAGCTTCCGATATGGGGTCACATAAACCCATAACCGCTTGAAAAGCCGGAGATCGAAACCTCTGCCTTCTTCGTCTTTCTCCACACGGTAATCTTTTGAAGTTTCTTTCGAAGCGCTCATCGCGTTGGCCTCCTCTCTATCTCTTCCTCGAGGAGTTGCTTTTTGTACAACGTCGCGTACATCCCGCTTCGCTCCAACAATTCTGCATGAGTGCCAGATTCGGCTATCCTGCCATTTTCGAAAACGACTATAAGGTCAGCCGTAGCGACCGCTTTCAGCCTGTGAGAAACAAGGATCGTCGTTCTGTCCGCAATTTCCGACTCCAAGCTTCTTAAGATGTGCATTTCCGTTTCGACATCGACCGCCGAAAGACAATCATCCAATATGACTACCGGCGTTTTTTTCATGAGAGCCCGAGCGATCGCCACTCGCTGTTTTTGACCTCCCGAAAGGGTTATCCCGCGTTCGCCAACCAGCGTCCGATAGCCTTCCGGAAAATCGGCAATGTTGTCGTGAACGGCCGCCAACTTGGCATAGCTTTGGACTTCTTCTATCGAGTAGGCGTCGTGGCTGAAGGCAATGTTCTCTTCGATCGTTGCGGAGAAAAGAAAGGTTTCTTGAGGAACATAGGAAACCTGGTCGCGAATATCTTTCATCGACAAAGCATTGATGTCCTTTCCGCCGATCACAATCTTACCAGCAGGTACCGAATACATTTTCACGAGTAACTTGCCCAACGTTGATTTTCCGCTTCCCGTTTGCCCGACAAAAGCCACGGTCTTTCCTTTTTCGATTGTCAAGGTGATATTCTTCAATGCCTGCTTTTCGGAACCCGGATAGGAGAAAGAAAGGTCGCGTATTTCGATCTCTTTGTTCAAGTCCGCCTTTTCCGGGACGGCCGGTTCCTGCACTTCCGAAACTTGTTCCGCAATCCAATTCAGCCGTTTGTAAGAAGCGCGGCCTCTTTGAATGATATTGATCACCCATCCGACTGCAATCATCGGCCATACGAGCAACCCAAGGTATTGTGTAAAGGCGATAAATTGGCCCAGGCTGATCTGCCCCGTGATGACCAAACGACCGCCATAAAATAATGCAAAGACAGTCCCTAAGGAGGCAAACAGTTCTATGAGAGGGAAGAAGAGTCCCCAGACTTTAACTAGATGCATCGACTTGGCAAAGTATTCCGAACATTTCTTGCCGAAACGATGATTTCGTTCCGGTTGGATGGCATAGCTCTTTACGACGCGGATTCCGTCCAATGATTCCTGTGCGAGGTCCGTAATATCCGAAAAAGTGTTCTGCACTGCCATAAACCGGTGATGGATCGTTCGGCCGAAGCCGACGGCAATAAAGCCCAAGAAAGGCAAAGGGATCATACCGATGAGCGTTAGTCGCCAATCTATTTGGGTGATCATCATATAGATGCTCAGGATGCTCAAGACAATGGAATCGGTCAACATGATCACGCCTTGAGAAAGCATCATGCGTGTGGCCCCCACATCGTTCGTCATACGGGCCATGATGTCCCCTACCTTGATACGGTCGTAAAATGAAGGCGATAGCGAAAGGAGTTTGGAGAACAAACGATTTCTTAGAAATTCCTCAAACATCCGGGAAGAGCCAATGATGAACCAGCGCCAAAAAAACCGCGAGAAAAATATACCGACGGATATCAACAGGATGACTTGGATGGCGGAGGCAACGACCGCCATATTCCCGGCTGAGGATTCCAAATTATCCACCAAAGTTTGGATATACCTGGGGATGTATATTTGCAGAATATCGACCAACAGAAGAATCAAGACACCCATAAGATATCGGTGCCATTTTTTTTGTAGAAAACTGCCGATGAGCTTTTCGCTCTTCTGCGCCTTGGATTCGTCTGTTCCCGCCATTCGGGCACTCCTTCAAGTTGATAGTATCTACTTCCGGGCAGTATTATAGCACTTCGCCAGAAAAAAAGAAACGGTAACCGAAGGAACGAACGAAAAAGCGGTAACGATTCTATAACGCTTTGAAAAACTCGATCATATAAGTCGACCAATAATTACGTAAAAACAGTAGCATCGGGATCGCCAGCAAAACGCCGACAATACCGAAATAGGAACCGCATAGGAACATCGAGAGGATAATCGCAAACCAATTGATTTTCATACGGGTACCTTGGATTTTCGGAGATAGGAACCAACTTTCCAATTGATTGACGATAATCAGCACGATCAACGCTTTAATCGCTCCCGGAATGCCCGCGTTCGTAAAACCCAGCAAAACCGCAGGAACACCCGCAACGAAAACACCTAAGAACGGCACAAAGTTTGTGATCCCGGAAAGAAACCCCAAAAAGAGGGCGTAGGGTATCTGTACGAAAAACATACCGAGGCCTACTAAGAAACCGATGATACCGGCCAAAATCACCTGTCCCGTGATAAAATGCCGCACATCTTTGTAAAGAGCGCTTAAAAATTCCAAAGATCGAGGAAAGGTGGATTTCGGGAAAAATCGCCACATATTCTTCTTGAGCATTGGCAAGAGAGTCGTGAAATAACTGGCCGTTACGATAAAGAGAACAATCGCGGTCATTCCGTCGGGAATGTGCTGGATGACCGCATTGAGGATGTTGACACCGAACTCAGAAAACCGAGAGACAAATTGAGCCGTGAGATCTTCGACGATATCGACCGCTTTCTGATCGATCGGGGCGCCACCGGAAAAAAGGGGCGCCAAATTCAAATTTTGAGCCGCTTTTTGGATCATTGGAAAGATCTTCTTTCCTTCATCGATTAGGATAGGAAAGACGGAATAAAAGGCATAGGCGATCAACGAAAACAATCCGATCGCGGAAATGATCGTGCCAAAACGATACGAAACCCCCTTGATTTTTGATAGAAAACGAGCCGGGACCTCTATAATCAGCGATAGATACCATCCGAAAACGAGGGCTCCCATGATCGTCGGGGCCATTTTAAAAAAGTATAAAAAAATCAAAAAAAAGAACACAATGACCCACATGGCGGGATCGACTTTTTTACTCAGATTGTTCATAGACCCTCCGCACTTCCTGGATATCGCTCCAAGTTAAGGCTTTCGGCGAACCCGGGGCTTTCGATGCGTTTCTCAACAGGTAACTGGGATGGAACATCGGAAAGATCGGAATACCCCCTTCCCACTGCTGGTACTTCCCACGCATTTCCGTGATCTTTATCTCCCTTCCCGACAGAAAAAACGAGAGGGAAGAAGCTCCCAGCGTCACGATAAGCCTCGGTTGGACAACTTGTAGCTGGGCCAAGAGAAAAGGCGCGCAGGCCTTCATCTCCTCCATCGTTGGCGTACGGTTTTCTGGCGGCCGACATTTGATGATGTTGCCGATGTACACCTCTTCTCTCGCAATGTCCACCGCTTTCAAGATTGTCGTAAAGAGCTTCCCGGCAGCGCCCACAAAAGGACGTCCGGAAAGGTCCTCTTCTCTCCCCGGCGCCTCTCCCACGAAAAATATCTTCGCGCCAAGACTTCCTTCTCCGGGAACCGTCTGCGTTCGATTTTGACATAATCCGCAGCGGGTGCATACAGCGATACGCTCGATTATTTCGTCCATTAAGCTCTCTTTGTTCACGCTCATCGATCCTTTCGGCCCATTCACGCGCGGACCCGGAATCTTTAGGTCAGGGCGTCCTTCTTCATCCTTTTAACTTGTAACCGGTTATATCCCGTAAGAAAGATTGTCGTTTGGCGACGTCCTCCGGACCTTCCGTCCCTTTCGGAGAAGAACCGTCGACAACCCCCATCACCCCTCTACCTTGTTCCGTTTGCGCGACGATCGCCTGTAAAGGGTTAGCGGTCGCAGCGTAGATCGCGCAAACTTCCTGCACCTGCTTCAACCCATTCAGGATGTTGATCGGGTAAGCTTTTCGGATCAGCAAGACAAACAGATGGCCGGCTCCTATTCGCCCGGCATTCTCTCGCGCAACACGCACTAATTCCGCATCATTTCCTTCCGTACGTATCAAACACGGGCCGGAAGCTTCGTTAAAGGCTAACCCGTACTCGATTCCGGGAACGGAGGTAACAACTAATTCCGCGATATCTTCCACCGTCTTGATAAAATGCGTTTGCCCGAGGATGATATTGCTTCCTTCCGGGACTGACAATGATACCGCTTCAAAGGTGAGCACGTCAATCTCCCGCCTTTTTTCTTTGGAACGTCTTCACGATAAAACTCGCGACATCGATCCCCTTCGTCCCTCTACCAAAACCGGCATCCATACCTGCTTGAACGGCCGTTTCGTTCTTGATCTGCGTTCCGCCGGCGATCAGCAGCAACCGATCCCGTACGCCTTTTTCGATACAAAGTTGATGTATCTTTCGCATTTCTTCGATGTGGACGTCGTTATGGGTAATGATCATACTGCAGAGAATCGCCTTAGAATTCGTTTCGATTGCGGCGTCGATCATTTTTTCGACAGGTACGCTGGTTCCCAAATACGTATATTTGATCCCAAATTTTTCTATCCCGCCGTGCTTAATGTCCAAAATCTCTCTGATTCCGACTGAATGTTCGTCATTGCCGACCGTTCCGGCCACGACTCTTAAGGGGTTCTCGTGGACGTACCGCGTGATCTCCTCTTCAGATAACGTGACGTTTTTCTCAGGCAGTCGCAGGGCGCTTCGATCGACGAAGAAAGGAACGCGCGCCTTTATTTCGACATAGGTCGCTTCCGCCGGATGCAGAATCGTTTTTGAGATGACGGTCGGCTCTTCCAGCCCTAGTCGGTTGGCTATTTCAAGGGCCGCAGCTTCCGCTATGTCGGGATTATCCGGTATTGTGATGTCCAGTTGAATGATACCGTCGTTTTTCCATTCTACCTCTGGTTTAAGCATGCCTTTGCTTTCGGATTCGCGTACGGTCGCCCGGCGGACGTCCACGTTGTCGTTTTCATCCAGTTCGTCTACAAATTGGATCTTTTCCGGGTGATCCAGGGTACATCCCCCTATGGGATCGCAGGCTCTTTCCACACCTGGAGGAAGAGCGTTATAACCGTAATGGTGACAGACCGGAGCGTAATAGTCGGTTTCTCGGGGCACAACGGTCCCGGCGCCCAATTCGCCGTCTTTTTTTCGTGTGATGCCGTCTCCATTCCTTTCCGGGAAGTATCCGGAATCGACAAAAAAGCCCTTTTCCACCGCTTCGAAGTACCCGCCGTTTTCGAGAATGTCTTCCATATAGAGGATCGCTCGGATTTTCAAGTCCCGCATCTCATCTTTCAAAACCTCCGTTTTGGGACCGATGTACTTTTTCATTCCGTCCATCGCGACTAAGGTGTGTTTGGCCGTTTCCACTCCTCGTATTGAATTGATATGCCAAGGAACATTGCGTCCTTCGTCCGGGGTGATGGTGGATTGAATGTCCGCTTGAGTCAGCCGGCTGAGGACGGCATCCAAAACGTGAATACGCGTCGCGTCGAACAGATCCGACTCTATATAGCGCGTGTTCATTTGCGCGCGGAACCGGAATTCCTTAAACAGTTCCCGAATAGTCAGCGCATAAACGAAATTGAGCCGGAAAGACGGGGAGGGAGAGGTCATCGGAGGAACCGTCGAAAGAGAGATCAATGATTTATCCATCCCTACGCGAACAGAGAACGCGCTGTTGATCGCATGTTGGACCAGTAGCTCAGGCATCACTTTCCAAGCGACTTTGGAAGAGGCGTTCGCGTTATGCGCGCCATCGATCTGTAAAATATCGGCGCTCGCCATCAGCGTTTTTGCGACGGCAGCATCCACGAAAGACCGGATCGGGTTGATGCCCCGATAAAGAACGTTGTATTGCGGATCCTGATGCGCTCCGTTCACGCCTTCCTCCGCGAACAAAACCGCGACTTCAGGCCCCGCGATGCCCGAAACGTAGGAATGGAAGTTAATCGGTCTTCCGACCTCTTCTTCGATTAAATCCAACGCTTTTCGTGTCGCTCGGACTTCCTTTCGGGTGATCGGTACGCCTCCCGTGCCTTCGGGAGTGCCTTCTATCAAACCGTCGAAATGGGATTGACCCAAGGTTCGGATGACCATGATGTGATCGGCTCCGTGCCAAGCAGCCATCCGCATTCGGCGAATATCATCTTCGAATCGTCCTGAAGCGATCTCTGCCGTGATGATTTCTTGAGGTTGTGGATCGATATGGTCAAAATAGCGTCCGGCGGGCAAAGGAACAGACTGGGAAAGGGGTTTAGATATCTCTTCATACTGGTAGCTTCCCTCTTGTTTCCCATTGGGGTGCGCTTCGCGCCAGTGCCATCCTTTTCGTTTCGGCCGATAATGCGCCAAATCAGTCAAGATATCGTCGACATCCAATTTCTTCGTTGATTCCAGACTCATCCGACATTCACTCCTTTGAGAAGTTTTTCGGCAATTTCCCAATGTTTGCCTTCCGCCATCTCTCTACCAATGGCCAGATAGTCCCGTTTCAGCGCTTCGGATACCTTCAAAACGACGTGACCGGCGCCTTTTCCCAGCAAACCTCTCTCAAAGCATTTGTCCACAAATCCTTTCGCTTCCAGGGAATTGAAACCCATCCTCAACAGGACGGATCTCTCGATCGAAGGGCTTGTGTTTTCATAAGCCAGTTTTACGAGCGGATCCACGATTTTTTCTGACAGTTCCCAGAATTTTCGGTTCAGTTCTTCGTCGGTCAAGCATGAAAGCTCCAGCTTTCGCTTTTCAAATTGATCGGTTTTCAAGTTTTCCTCCTTATGATTTACGCGTTTTTCCGAAGACAGGAATGGGTGTTCGCACCTTCGAAGCCGACTTCATCATCTTGAGAGGAACCTGATAGTGAAAGAACCGCAAGAGTTTGCCATCAGGATTCTTCGTCGATGGTTCAGGCCACTGATCCTTTCAATTCGGACACTCGACTATTATACCTGATTAAAATATTAAGTCAAGAAGAGCATTTGACCGTATTTTTTTAGCCAATTTTTACTAACCTGAAAATCAGGAAGGAAGTGAGCGACCAGCGCCCAAAATGATTTCGAGTGATTGGGGACCTGCAAATGGCAAAGTTCGTGGACGATAACATACCCCATCACCGTTTCCGGGGCCATGATCAGTCTCCAGTTCAGGTTGATGTTTCTTTTCGAAGAACAGCTTCCCCATCGGGAGCGTTGGTCTTTGACCCTCACTTTGTAAGGAAAGAGCGAGGTTTTTTCCGCCCATTCCTTCACTTTCGCCGGTATCACCCGTTTAGCCTCGCTTTCGAGCCATTGTTTGATACATTTTTCCAAGCCTTCATCAGTTATTTTCCCTTTGAGATACGGGTGGATCGAAATATCAAAAGAAGCCGATTGCACGGATATGGAGACGTTTCCGACGCGATTGCTAAAGAAGACGTTTAGCGGCAGTAGGGTGCCCCTGTAAAAAATGCGTTCTGACAACGACATTTGTACTCTCCTCGGTCAATTTGCCTTATTATATCTGACTTCGATGAAAATAAAGATATCCTGTTTGTGCTATAATCTCCAAAATTTGTATGGATGCGATTAAGGAACGTGGTTGTATGAAGATAATACAAAATAATAAGCAAGCCTATCGAGAGTACTTTATTTTGGAGAAGAAAGAAGCCGGAATCTCTTTGCTGGGAACGGAAGTGAAATCCTTGCGAGAAGGCCGTCTCAATCTGGATGAAGCGTTTTGTAAGTTCAAAGGCCACGAGTTGTTTCTGGTCGAAGCCCAAATCAGCGGATATTCACACGCGACCTTTTTTAATCACGATCCCGAGCGGGATAGGAAATTGCTTTTAAGCAAGCGGGAATTGCGGCAATGGAAAGCGAAAGTAATGGAAAAAGGGTTTACGATCGTACCTCTAAAACTTTACTTCAATGAGCACAATCTGGTCAAAGTAGAAATCGCTCTCGTGAAGGGAAAACATCTTTACGACAAACGGGAGGATTTGAAACAAAAAGCCATCCAAAGAGAGGTCGAACGATCACAGAAATGGAAATGAGGGAGGAAAAACCGATGTCGCTACAAGAACGCATTTTCAACGATTTAAAATCCGCGATGAAGGAAAAGGACGAAGTACGCGTCAGAACCCTTCGCATGGTGGTTACCGCGATCCAATACTATCTGGTGGATCACGAGAGTCTTTCCGATGAGGAAATGACCCACTTGCTCGCGAAAGAGTTAAAAACCCGAGAAGAGTCGTTGGAAGAGTATCTCAAGGCGAACCGCGACGATTTGGTTTCTATCGAAAAGGCAGATATCGAGGTGATCCGTTCTTACCTGCCGAAACCAATGACCAAGGAAGAGATACTTGCCTTGATTGAACGTACCCTCCAAGAGGTCAGCGCCCATTCGGTGCAGGACCTCGGAAAGGTGATGGCGAAAGTGTCACCACTTGTCAGAGGGAAAGCCGATGGCAAACTTGTCAACGCGTTAGTTCGCGAAGCGCTTAGTCAACGGTCTTAAACCGGCAAGGCGAATCAGATGCATATTAACGCGATCATCGCCGAAATCGGTTCGACCACCACGCTTCTATCTGCTGTGGACGGCATCAATACGAAAAATCCAGTTTTTCTCGGACAAGGAGAGCATTACACAACAGTTCAGGAGGGCGACGTGACCCTCGGGATCGAAAAAGCCCTAAAACTACTGGAACAAAAACTCGGCGGTCCTCTGGATTGGGACATGTTTTTGGCATCGAGCAGCGCGGCGGGAGGGCTTCGCGTTACCGTTCACGGTTTGGTTTACGATATGACTGTTAAAGCGGCCAAAGAAGCGGCTTTAGGTGCAGGCGCCATTATAAAGCACGTAACGGCCGGTAAGCTTTCTGTATCCGATTTTGAAAAAACACGGTCGATTAATCCAAATATGGTCTTGATCGCCGGCGGAGTCGATCATGGAGAAAGCGAGACCGTGATCTATAATGCCAGAATGTTCGCCCAAAGCGCGTTAGACTGCCCCTACGTTTACGCGGGGAATACGGCTGTTGCCGACCAGGTGAAGGAAATTTTAGAGGCTGGAGGAAAGAAAACCACTTTGACGGAAAACGTCTATCCCAAGGTGGACGAATTGAACGTCGAACCGGTCCGAAAGGTTCTGCAAGACCTGTTTTCAAAACATATCACCCACGCCCGCGGAATGGAAAAAATAGAAGAGGTTGTCAAATACCCGATCATCCCGACACCCGCCGCTGTGATGCAGACCTCCCAGCTACTCGCGCAAAGTTTTGGCGACGTGCTTTGTGTCGATATTGGCGGCGCTACAACCGATATCGATTCCGTGACCCAGGGCAATCCCGAACTCGCGGAGTATGCCTCTACGCCTGAACCTTTCGCGAAAAGAACCGTCGAAGGGGATCTCGGCATATTCGTCAACGCGACTCACGTCACCTCAATGATCGGAGCGGAGATGGCGCATTCGTACCCGAACTTTAAAGATCTGTTGGAACGCTTGACCCCTTATCCCCAAAACGAAGAGATGGAAGCTTTTGCGGCGTTTTTGGCGAAGTACTGTTTTACGACCGCCATTCGAAGACACGCCGGAAGGCTAAAATACTACTACGGGCCGCTCGGTAGAAAGAAATCCATAGAAGGCAGAGATTTGACCTACGTGAAGGCCGTTTTCGGAACAGGCGGCATATTAAGCCGCTCCCGTTACTCTTCCCGGATTCTCAACGCTATCCGGTCCATGGCAAAGCAATTTCCGAATGAGTTGTTGCCTTCAGGCGAGGTTAAGTTGTTTCGTGATAAGCACTATCTCTTTGCGCCGATAGGCGTTTTATCGACCGTTGATGAGGAGAGCGCCACAAGATTGCTCCATTCTTCCATAGAGGCGCTCGATTGATTGACCTGGCTTCTACCCGATTTATTGCCGTCGATACCGAGACGACCGGTCTGGAACCCCGAAAAGGGGCGCGATTAACGGAGATTGCCGCCGTGACGGTTCTCTCTGGCAAGATCTTGGAAACCGAAATTTTCCAGGAATTGATAGACCCTGGATGCGCCATTCCAAAAGCGATATCGAAAATGACCGGGATCACCGATGCGATGGTCAAGGACAAGCCGAAGGTGAAAGAAGTTCTGGAACGCTTTATCGGTTGGGTTCATCCGGAAGCGATTCTGGTCTTTCAAAACGCTTCATTTGATCTTTGCTTTCTCGACTTCTTTTCCGATAAGAACCAACTGACCACTTTAAGCAATCTGTATTGCGACACGATGGAGCTATATCGGTCTTTGTACGAGGGAAAAAGCGGACTTGATACGATCCTGAGCCGTCTCGAGATCGTTCTTCCTTATGAGATGAGGCATCGCGCCTTAGGAGACGCGCTGGGGACGGCGCTCGTTTTTTCAAGATTGGCTGACGAAATCGGGTCCGAGCGTTTGGAGAGCTATCTTCATCGAAGGAGTGGATGGAAAAGTCAACCATGGGTTTGGTAAATGGTACCCTTAATATCAGTGATCATTTGCGACGAGAATTTGTTTTCCAAAGCGCGTTATGCTATAATTTAACCAAATATTCTTTTGTTTTTTCGAGGTGGTTGCCTCGTTTCTGTGGGGGGGGAAAACGAAATGCAACTTGACCAGATACGGCTTGCCGGTTTTAAGTCTTTCGCAAAGCCTGTGACTTTGACGCTTTCACAAGGGATCACCGCAGTCGTCGGACCGAACGGTTCGGGGAAATCGAATATCGTTGATGCGATCTTGTGGGTCTTCGGGGAACCTTCTCTCAAAACCATCCGTGCAAATGAAAAAACTGATATTATCTTTGCCGGGAGCGATCACCAAGTGGCCGCCTCTTTTGCGGACGTTACACTTTGCTTTCAAAGAGACGGCAAATCCTTCGATGTGTCCAGGCACCTAACGCGTGACGGGAAAAACGATTACTTCATTAACGAAGAAAAAGCGCGGCGGAAAGACATTTTAGACCTCTTCGAAGGAACGGGGGCCGGGAAAGAGCTATATTCCATCGTTAGCCAGGGCAGGGTTGACAAGATCCTGAACAGTTCTTCGGAGGAGATCCGTTTGCTTATCGAAGAAGCTGCCGGGATCGCTGTTTACAAGAAAAAGAAAAGAGAAACGATCACAAAAATACTGAGCACTGAAGACAACCTCAATCGCATCAACGATATCCTGGCGGAACTCGATAAGCAAAGAAAGTCCTTGTATTTGAAAGCGAAACGCGCCGAAAAGTTCCAAGAGTATTCGGCGACCCTTAAAACCATACAAAAAGAGTACTTCTCCCACCTATCCTACAAGCTAAAGGATCAACAACAAGTGTGCGAATCGGAAACCCTTCGGCTTCAGGAAGCTTTGAAAGATCTTCAGAAGGAGATTGTACAGACCGAAGCGCAGTGGTACGAGATCAAAGAAGAGTTTTCTTCGACCAATCAGGAGATGGAAAGCTTCACTTCGGTTCTTGAGCAATACAAGGAGCGCCAAAATCACCTTCAGGATTTGCGCAATCTCTACAGTTCTCAACAATCGGAAAAAGAAGGTCAATTCGTCGAATCTTCCACGAGACTGGATGCCGTCGACAAAGAGAACGCGAAGACGGCCCATCGCAAAGAAGAATTGGAGATACTCTTCGATTCGGTGATCGCTAATCTTGAATCGATCGGACGAGAGCTACAAGGACTCGAAGATCAGAAAGTATCGATATCGAACGAATACACGGAAGAAGAAAAAGAAATTTTAGAGTTGCAGCAGCAGTTTACCCAGCAAGAT
>JAAYCF010000324.1 GCA_012744415.1 Thermotogaceae bacterium | reverse complement strand
TCTACCGAGATTTGCTGCCTCTTTTGGAGGTAGGAGGAAAAAAGCGCCGTCACTTGAGAATTCAAGTAAATGAAATCCATCTCCTGGCCTTTCCTAAGGACTTCGAGCGTTATCCGTCCGGAACGGTCCAGTGAGATATTTTTAAAGGAGATATGAACCAGCTCCGATACGCGGATACCTGTCGTGAGAAGAAGGGCGATCATCACCCTGTCGCGCTCCTGAATGAAACCATCTTCTCCATCCAGATGATGAAAGAGGGAGAGGTACTCGTCCTCAGAAAGGAAAACGGGGTTTTTCCGTTTGATGCGTATCGATTTGACTGGTTTCGCCGGATCGGAGACCAGAATCCCCCGCGATACCATAAACCGGTAAAAAGACTTGACAGAAGATAGCGCGCGATTGCGCGTTCTTTCGGAAGCATTGATTGAAAAGATGTAGTCTTCGACATCCGGCATTTGCAAGGCATCATAGGGTAGGTTTTCCTGTTGCAGGTACGATAGAAACCGTTCGATCTCTCTTTTATATTCTTTTATCGTTTGCGGCGAATAGTGCTGCATCGTCATCCATTTGATAAATCGATCGAGATGAACCATCCGAATGATCCCCCTTCAGAAACCACAAATCACATAAAATCGCTTTTCCTTTTTTCGTTTCGACGACCGTAACAGGTTGCCGCTCAAAACCGACGAAAAGGAAAAAACCAAAGTTTAAACAGCCTTTTCGATACATAGAACCCGCGATTCGAAGAAGCGGATCGCTGGCTCCGCCCTTCTCATTTTGCCAACGGATCGACAAACGATCGAGGCGTTTTCGAGAAAGACTCCGTATATATTGTATCTCATCTGCGGTCGAAATTGCAAGGTTTTTTAAATACAGTCCGTAGAGCGTCGGATGGCGATATTTGACCTCGTTTTCCCAAACACGAAACCATTGGGAGCGGTCAAACTGCAGCAATCGAAAGAAAACGCCCGAGATGTCCTTGACTTTATTCACAGCTCTGCACGCGAAGGCTCAATCCGACTGGAACCGCTTTTATTCGAGAAATCATTCCTCTTCAAACGCTTCCTCCGAATCGGCCTCTTCCTTCGGCACTTCGAAGTCCAACGCGAACGAAAAGACACTGCCTTTATTCGGTTCACTTTTAACCTGTAGGGAAGTTCCCATCTTTTTCAGTAGGCGCAGCGAAATGGAAAGGCCCAGTCCAAGTCCGCCATATCGACGGGTATCGGAGCAATCGGCTTGCTGGAAGGCGTCAAAAACCCTTTGCATATCGCTCTCAGTGATACCGATGCCGGTGTCCGAGATTTCAAAACGGATTCTCGTGAAATGGCTCTCAAGATTGCGGTTTTCCAAAGAGACCTTGAGACGAACCTCCCCAATCTCGGTGAATTTCACCGCATTCGCCAGCAAATTGAGCAAAACCTGTCGCAACCGGTAACCATCCATCAGCAATCGGAAAGGGATCGCCGGATCATAGTCTAAGTTGATCGAGAGGCGTTTTTTATAGGTTTCATATTGGACCAGCCGGATGCTCTCCTGGCAAAGAGGCAGCAGTTCGCACGCGTCGAATTGGATAGGAAGCGTGTCGGCTTCGATTTTCGCATAATCCAGAACGTTATCCACGATTTTTTTCAAGATCCGCGAAGCATCGAGAATGTAGGAAAGAAAATGCGCCTGTTCCTGGTTCAAGGGCGTTTTTTGCAGCAGTTCTCCGAAGCCGATCATCCCTGTCAACGGGGTCCGCAGCTCGTGAGACATGTTCGCCAAAAAGCGGCTTTTGGTTCGGCTCGCCGCCTCCGCGTCTTTTTTTGCCTGGATCAGCTCTTTCTCCGTTTTGGAACGAAGGATCAACAACCCGACTTGTCGCGCGTAGAGTTGCAAAGGGTAAGGGTTCGTCAAGCGTTCGTTTGAAGGGAATAAGAGCGTAAAATTACCAAGAATCCGTCCGTTCCGGTAGATGGTGCACACGAGGGATTCGCCGACACCGAACATTTTTTGCAGCATCTTGACGAGCGCTTTGGGAATCTTGGTTTTCGTGAGCTCATGAAGCGGTAGATCCATTAAGATCGGGGCATCGCCGAATTTTTCCAATAACGAATGATCATAAGGCCATTTCGCGCCGATCAGCGGAAATCCGATCGCCGCGCTGACGCGTTGCCACGAATCTTTCACGCCGATCAGCGCAACGGTTTCGGATACCATTTCTTCTTCGCGAAAGATATTGAACAATCCGTATTTGCATCCTGTAAATTCTTTCGCTTTATCCGCGATTA
>JAAYCF010000323.1 GCA_012744415.1 Thermotogaceae bacterium | reverse complement strand
GTCTTTCATCACGCATACCCCGTGATCCGAGCGCTAAGATTTCCTCGTGGGGCCGATTGATGTCACAACAACCTTCGTCTCTATTCATCACGCCTCCTATTATATATGTTCATATGTTCATATATTATACCAGGTTTCTTTCTATCTGTCAATCGGAAAAACTTAACAACTCCGATGAGCGATGTTATCAACGCATATTATTAAATAAAAACACATTTTAGACGCAATGGAGTCTTTGTGCTACAATGATAGAGATTTCTCTGATTTTCCCAAAACGAAAAAAGGGGTGAGTCTAATGAAAAAACGAATCGCGGTTTTCTTTGCCTTAGTTATGACGGTTATGACGGCCCTATCTGCACAGAACGGATACAGCGACCCGCAGAAGCTCGGATTTTTCTTGAACGGGACGAGACTGCCGGACATTTCGGTGGTTTGGAACGGAGAATTGGCTTTAGTAGACCATACGGCGATATCCATCGCCTTCGATTCAAAAGTCTTCGTTTCTCCTGACAGCTATATCATCACTAACTATCAAAACGGTTTTTTTTGCGCTATTCAGCCGAGACGCGAACGAGCGATGGTCAACGGGGAGATGGTCTCTTTGGAAATCCCCACCACCGTTATCAACGGCACTTACTACACCTCTCTCTCTTTCCTGTGTGCTATCTTCAAGGCGGACTGGCGATTAGAATCGCATGCCCTCCACGTTGCGGCGGTCATTCCGGCGCATACCTTTGAATTTCCGCCGATTCTCTCAGAATTCATACGAGAATTGGAAACCCAAGGCTTCGTCATTCAGCCGGGAAACGTAACCAAAGCCTTTCCGCTTGACTATTACGCGTCCGGGTATATACCGGATTGCAACGGAAATAACGCCAATAATCCCTATTTCGGCGTTTTGGTTCCGCCAGCGCCGGAACAGCGGGCGGGAAATCAATTCCCGTTTACCTATCGTCTGAGAGATGATGAGGCGTTGGTTCTTGTAGGCGCGACCCCGCCAGAATGTCTGTACTTTAGTTATCGGACGTATTTGCTGAATCGTTACAATCCTGATCAGGGTTCCCGGGTAAAGATATTCGCAAGTTTGGGGGATACGATCAACATCCGCACCCTCAGAGAAAGGAATATCGGCCAATCCGTTTTCGAACATCCGATTATCCTCATCTCGACCGCCAATCCGCTCACGAACGAGCTGGTGCGTTCGGCCGCTTTCAAGGCGGGGTACCACACAAACAACCTCTATACCGACATCATCCCCTCTGATGTCGCGCGGTTGGGCCTTGACCCCCACTGTGATGAGCTATTGTTCCTCCATAGAACGGCTTTGTTCGCGGACAAAGAAGCGGAAGCGGCCTTCGCGGAAGAGCCAACCTATATTCTGCTTCGATTGACCCCGAAAGAGCAGTTAAGCGACTTCGCCTTCGCGACGCCTTCGCTAAAAACAAGAGGGTCCGGGACGACGGAAATGGCGCTGTTGGAAACCTTTGAAACGCTCAAAAACAATGTGATCGCCCAATTTCCCGATTATGAAGCGAAGGTTCTGCGAACGCAATTATGGTTCGAGGAAGGGTTCACAGCGATCCAAAATTACGCGAACGTTCTCGGCGAAGTCCGGGACGCGCTCTATCTGAAGAGTGATGATTTCTACCTGTCGGATGAAGACGAGTTTTTAGCCGTAATCGGTGTGAACCATTACATCGCGGGGAAAT
>JAAYCF010000322.1 GCA_012744415.1 Thermotogaceae bacterium | reverse complement strand
GGGCGCTCGGCGTTGTGATAACGAAGAAAAGACGATTTTCATATATACCGGAACTGATAGCGGTTATCTTTTCTTCCGAAGGAAAAAACCGGCGAATAACGCCGAGTTTTTTTTCTCTGAAGCGAAACGCATCGTCTATGCTTTTCCCTTTATGAAACCGCCAGGAAGCCATTAGTTCTCTCGAGATCGATTCGGTCATCGCCTCTTCTATTTCTGCTTTTTTTTCCGGGTTTAATAAGTAGAACCCGTCGCTTAAAAGGACAGTGGCCGTATCCACCAGAGGGCGCATCATTTCTTCAAACGTGTTTTCGAAGTCTGTATTGAACGCGAACCCGAACTGGAATTCACTTAACGCCGGCAAATATCCCGGCTTAAAATATTGGTTCAGCGTGTCGATCAACTCGTTTTTTGCGGCTTTCTGCCGATCAAGGAGCATGTAAACGATAACAGCGCGAAACGAACCTCCCTTATGCGCTTTCCACTTCTGGGCATAAAACCCGCCGTGTTTCTCAAAATCGATCTCTTCGCCTTTCAACGCGGATAAAGTTTCCCTGAACAAACCGATACAATCGAGGAAAATCCGGAGAGCGATAAAGATACCGACAATAGAGTCGACGACTCGGATGCCGAAGAGAGAGAAAACCGCTCCCAAAATCACCAACAATGAAACGTAGATGTGGTTTTTCGAGTCAACTGATTGGGAAACGAGCGCGAAATTCCGCTCACGGATTCCGATGAATTTTTGGTAAAACGATAAGAATAGAGCGACGAAGAAAGCCAATGACTCAACGGCGATAACGGCCGCCGGATGAGATAATACGTTTGGGATCCCTTTCAGAACGTCTAATATGCCGCCAAGACTGTCCCAAAAGATGCCGACGGAGGTGACCAGCATCATGAGGATCACAACCATCGTTCCGACAACTTCTTTTCGTTTTTTGACGCTCCAATAGACCACGCCGGCTGAAAGCGTGTCGATCGCGGCATCCGCCCCGTCTGCCAATAACCCCGCGCTCGAGCTGATGGCGCCAACTATCAGTTTGGTACACGCCAGTAACGCATCGATGAAGATCGTGTTTTTCGTCGCCCCTTCAGCCGATAATACGTGTTTATGAACCCAGCGAGCCGCTTTTTGCAACGTTTCTTTTGAGGATTCCGCTTGTTTTTTTCCGGTTTCCGTCAGCGTATAACGCTCGTTGTTTCCTTCGAGCAACCCCTCTTTGACCAATGTTTCGCATACGTTTTCGAGATGATCCGGTATACCCGTGCGCGCGTGACCTCTCTTACTTCTTTCTTCGTGAGACAGGTCGAACCCGAAACCCATTTGAGAAACGAACTTAAAAAAGTGTTCCTGAACCTCTTGAAGAGACATCGGTCCTTCTTCGAGAATCAGCATCAGGATCATTTTTCCGTCATCGTGTTTTCTTTCCGCCATACGATTCGCCTTCTTATCTTGTTTTTAGATCAATTTAACTTGAGGAAAAGCCTCATCCATTATACCGCCAGAAAAAGGAAATCGAAAAAAACGGAGCTTTTTCGACCCTCTACCGCGCTTTCTTTTATGATTATAAACCAACATATATTTTTTTATCCGCTTCTTTTTATGATACACTTCATTCGGAGAAATCTTACTCGAATCCGAGGGGCGCGTATGGACAAGCCAATTTCTAAGTTAGATGGAAAACAGGCGAAAAAGGCATCGGGGAGGTATCGGTTTTTTCTGATTGTCGGGATTGTGGCGATCGCCTTATGGGCCGTCCTCTTCTTTACGCTGCGAGGAAATTACGAAAACGAAAAACAGACCTATATCGAATCGGAATTAACCCTTCTGCAGTCGCTCATTGACGGAATCATCCAAACTTATGGCAAGTTTTCCTCTTACATATTTAACAGCGCCGTAAGCGATCCCGCAGTCCTTGAAATTATGTGGGAAGCGAATACGGCCGATAAAACCGATCAAATCGAGCTGAGGCGAGAATTATACGCGATTCTTCGGGATGAATACGAACTCACGACTAAATACAATTTTCGGCAGCTTCACTTTCACCTGAAAAACGGAGATAGCTTTTTACGTTTCCACGCTCCGGAGCAATACGGCGATAATTTGCTCGATATCCGGGAATCGATTCGCCTCGCGAACATTGAACAAAAGTACGTTTTCGGGTTCGAAGAAGGTCGGATATTCAATGGTTTTCGGTTCGTTTATCCCCTTTTCTACCAGGAAGAACACGTCGGATCGGCGGAAGTCTCCGTTTCCCTGGCCGCCGCTATCGAAACGCTAAAGGAGCTCTATCCGGAAAATAACGTGACTTTCGTTATCAAGCGGGAAATCGTGGAGAGTACCGTATTTAGTGAGCAACAGAGCCGATACGTCGTGAGCCGATTATTTGAAGACTATATGGTGGATGTTGGCGTAGATGAAAGAATTTTATCTGACGGGCAATCTTCTCAACGAAACGACGATCCCTCATTTCTCGCCATCATCCGGGACAACGCCTCTTCTCAAATGGATCGGCAACAGCCCTTCGGATTTGGTTTTATCTATCAAAACGAACACTTCCTGGCTCGTTTTCTTCCGATTTGGAATATCGAGCGAAAGCCGGTCGGTTATTATATCTCCGTTACCGCGGATACGCAAATCCAAAAAATGCTTAATCAGTGGATAACAAACGTCGCTTTGGTCACCCTTCTGATCGCATCGGTTTTTTTGTTTTTCCTTCTAATGAATAGAAACCGTATAAAAATGCGAATTATGGCCGAAACGGATGGGTTGACCGGCATCTATAACCGGAAATATTTCGTCAGCGAATCGGAAAAAGAATTGTCGAGAAGCCTGCGGTATCAACGCAACTTTTGCCTCGCGCTTTTCGATATCGATCATTTTAAAAACGTGAACGACACGTTTGGCCATCTCGTCGGCGATTCGGTCTTAACCGCTCTCGCGAAACGGATCCAAAACTCTCTCCGCACGACAGACGTTTTTGCGCGTTGGGGCGGAGAAGAATTCATCGTCATGATGCCCGAAACGGATCTTGCTCAGGGCCTTCAAGCCGCGGAGCGAATACGGCTCCTGATAGAAGCGCAACCGTTTGAAGGGGTTGGCTCTGTGACGGTTAGCGTAGGGGTTTCGGATGCATGCAGCCTCGACAAAACGGTTGATGATATCACCAAACGGGCAGATGAAGCGCTTTATGAAGCGAAAACATGCGGTAGAAACATCGTGAAATCGCGAACGGCTTCGAAATAAATCAAGTCATTGAAGGAAGGTATCCTTCGATCAGAAAAGACCATATCCTATCGTTATCAAAAAAAGGGGGAACACCGTAAGATGAATAAACGACTGTTAGTTTACTACTACGAAGGTATGGCGGATTTCGAATTTTCTGCTGTAGCCATCATTGCTGGATTGTTTTTGGGCTATCGTATCGATAGTTTCTCGAAATTTACTGGACCGGTAAAAGCGATGACCGGTCTGGTGTATCAGCCAACCATGGAATGGGCGGAATTAAAGAGCTCGGGTGTCGGCGTTTTTGACGGTCTCATTATACCGGGCGGCGCTAAGATTGAATTCCACGACGATTTTTTGGAGCTCATCCGAGGGTTCAACGGGGAGGGCAAATTGGTTGCCGCCATTTGCGCGGGGCCGGAATTCTTAGGAAAAGCCGGTATTTTGAACGGGAGAAGGTTTACCGCCTCTTACACTCCGGAAGAGATAGAAGAAAAGGTTCAAGAGGGGGTCTTTCCAAAAACGGGATGGACGAGCGAAAAAGTTGTTCGGGATAAAAATGTGATTACCGCTGACGGGTATTCTTTCATAGACTTCGGTATCGAAATCGGGGATTATTTTCACTTGTTTAAAACACAAGAAGATAAAGAAAACTTAAGGAAGGAGCTTAAAGGCTTTTAAAAGCGAAACACACTGGTCCGGGACGCTGACTTCTACGTCAACATCCCGGCGGAAACGACTCCGGTCTCAATGAGCGATAAGATATAGCACAGCTTCGGTATCATCTCTCCCCGTTCGAGGAGGATTCGGAGTTCCTGAGGCGTCACGTACTTTGCGTCAATCACTTCTCGTTCTTGAAACACCAGGTCTTCCAGCGGAATATCTTTTCTGAATAGCCAAACATCATAGTGGGAATCTTCAGAAGTGTATTGATGAATCATTTTCCCGTCCGAAGCTTCCAAATGAACGCCGATCTCCTCTTCCACCTCCCGTATGGCGGCGGATGCCGAATCCTCCTCTTCGATCGCCGACCCGCCGGTGCATTCCCACATGTTCGGGAATGGTTTATCGGGATGCCTTTTGGTTACCAATAGCCTTCCGGATGATCGGAGGATCCAAACCTCTACGACGAGATGATAATCCCCTTCTTGAAGAGGAATCCCTCTCACATGCTTTTTGAGAGTTAACTCACGATTTTTTGTGTAAATGTTCCAAATCTCTGGCATCGCGCTTTCTCCTTGTCTAAAAAAACGTCCGTTCGGTAGAGCCTATTTCGAACGGGGTAAAGGTTAAAATACAAATTCGGTTTAGAGTATTCGCGCAACCGTTATTCGTACACTTTTGTCAGTTTACGATTTTACCACGTGACGCGGATAAACGCGAATCCGCCGCAACACCTCCGAATAGACGTCGATGAGAAGTACTCCACTACATTCGAAAACTATTTTCTCGAAAAGTCTAAGAACCGCGTTGAGATTATATCAATTTTGGACAGATTTCCTCTTCGGGGTATGATAAGATCGAATTGACTCCGGAGGGAAAATCGATGGGAAATAACGAAAAAGAATGGAAAAATAGGGTTCTTCGAAGTATTCGGGACTACCAGGCGCAGATGGCTTTAGGGGAGGATATGGTCAGTAAAACCGGCGAAAAAGAATCCCAGTACATCAGAAAATTCAAAACCTACGCTGGAGAACCCCCTTACGCCTTTCAAAAGCGCCTGCGGATGGAACGCGGTATTCACCTTCTCCGTAAGACCGGGTTACGGATTTGCGACATCGCCGCCGAATGCGGGTACGAGTCGCAGGAAGCCTTTTCGAAAGCGTTCAAGAAATCTTTCGGCCTAACGCCGAAAGACCTGCGTCGGTTACCCACCTGGTCTGGCGGTCTATTTTCCCCGATACACGCTCACTATACCGAGGATAGCGAAGAACCGAAATTTCTGTTGCTCAAAGGAAAAGGAGGATTTACGATGAATATGAAAACGATGACACTGGACCGTTATCGCGTCGTAGCGTTAAAAAGCGGCGGCGACTACTGGGGAATGCCGAAAACCTGGCAGCGCTTTCACGAGATTCTGAGCCAATCGGAAATGCGTTCGAAAGCGCTTTCCTACCTTTCTGTCTTCTACGACCATCACAAAGACATCCCGATGGCTCAAAAACAATGGGATACCGGAATCCTGGTCAAAGAAATCGTTCCATTACCGGAAGGTTTGGATACCTATCTTCTTCCAGGCGGTTTGTACGCGATCTACGTCCACTTCGGGCCTTGCGAAGAGATCGGACCGGCTTGGGAAGCTTGGACGAAAGCGTGGCTGCCGGAGAGCCCCTACCGTATCGATTTTACAAGGCCTTCCTTGGAATGGTATCAAAGCGCGCCGCCGTTCTTGCCTCCAGAATTGCACCTTACCTTCTTGTGCGATCCAATTGAGAAGAAGGATGCCTAATGTTTGAATAAACGCGGAGAGGGGGTTTTCCCCCTCTTTTTTTCGTTGCGCTTTATCGCTGAAAGGTAATCTGACCGCGCTTCACGACTTTTTCTTTGCAACGCCGGATTAACTGTCCTTCCCTTTAACTAAAAAGAACAGAGTTCCGACGATACCGCATCCGAAAGCGACGAGGAAGTTGACTTCCGGCGCCAAATGCCACCAATAAGCGCTTGTCAGGGCAGCGCCGGATACCACGACATCCCGAATCAGGTAATAAGTGCCGAAGGTCGCTGCTTTTTTGTCTTCCGGCGCCAAGTCCATAATCAAGGACTTCCGAGTCGGTTCTCCGAATTCTTTCAAACCCCGCAGGATAAACACGAAGACCAAAGCCAGGAAGCTTTTGGCGAACATCAAAGCCAGAGGAAAAAAGGTGAAGAAGATAAACGTCATCAGAACAAATGGCTTTTTGCGCGTTCGATCCGCGAGGTAGGCGATCGGAATATAGACCGCCATGGCGGTCGCCATCTCGATAGTTGTCAGAATGCCGAATTGCAGAGCGGAGAACTGT
Organism: Thermotogaceae bacterium; assembly: GCA_012744415.1. GTDB lineage: Bacteria > Thermotogota > Thermotogae > MWEM01 > MWEM01 > MWEM01. The sequence continues at coordinate 1,308 of JAAYCF010000322.1, read as the reverse complement.
TGGATCTCGACGACCCATACGACAACGAAGGCGTATGGGATCTGTTCTGCGAACCGTATCAGAATATCCGAAATCAGAAGATTTCTCAGAGAAGGGGAGATGGCGCCCCAGGCTTCTTTTATCTTTAGAGGTTTGGACGCGGGTTGGTCTTCCACTAACTTCCAAAAGGTTAGAATGGCGATGAAGGCCAAACCAAAAGCGCATAGAAAAGCGATGCGGATTCCTTGGACCTTACCCATCGCAGCGATGAAGATGCCGCCGATGACAGGTCCTAAAGCCATTGGGATCCTTCGAATCAGCGAGTGGACGGAAACCCCCATCGTTCGCTTCTCTTTTGGCACGACCTTGGAAACCAGACTCATCACAGCCGGAAGAGAGATCGCTGTCCAGGAAATGAAAAAGAAGGAACCGATGAAAACCGCCACCCAAGAAGGAATCAAGATCACGATGAGATAACCACCCATCGCGATCGCGGTAAACACGATGAGCGCCCGTTTATACCCCAATTTTTCGCTCAGGTAGCCGCCCGGAAAAGAATAAAGGGCGCTCAGCAGGTTATCCAGCGCATTCAAAGCCCCGACGGCGTAAACACTTCCCCCCAGAGCCAAGAGATAGAGCGGCAAGAACCGTTCCGCCATCTTCTCTCCTAACCCGACGAGGATAACTAAGAATAACATCCCGAGAATACTGCGATTAAGACCAAAAAACTCAAAAACCTTTTTCATCATTCTCCCACTCCGGCGACCGAATCTCGCTTTGTGGCGAGATAACGTCGTGAATATCCTCCTAAGCGGTTGCGGCTATATGGCGACGGTAGGGTGTCCGCGTTGTATTCAAACGTAGAAAAACTCCATGCACGACTAAAGTCTATTGTCGTAAAAATAAGAGAAATGCGGGAAACCCCGGTTTCGGAGCGCGAACCATGAGGTTCGCTTCGTGGGTTTCTTACAGAGCATCATTTCGAATAAGCGGGTGTTTAACAACGTTCGTAAAATAACCCGGCGAACTAAGCCGACATAAATGTTGGCGCTCCGTATAACTCGCTTATAACGGGGTATATAAGTGTTTTTTTACGGCGTGACTAGCATCGATATCAAAAAAACCGTTCCTTATTTTTCCGTATTAGACTCAAGTCGGGCGCTCCAATTATCGGGCGCGCCGAGATGTGTTCAGGGTTATTATATCATAGAACTCGAATAAGCGGTGACGCTTATTTTAGAAGTTTATTCGGTTTACCCTGGGAATAAGAGATGACTTTCGTCACTAAATATTAGGTTATCTATTTGTTAGAATTTATCAATGTATCGT
>JAAYCF010000321.1 GCA_012744415.1 Thermotogaceae bacterium | reverse complement strand
TATGATGATATCCAGTATTCCGGATGGGTCTTTCCCCCGCTGACCACGGTAAGAATCCAGAAACACGAAATGGGATTCGAGGCTTTCCGCATGCTGTTGAGCCGGCTTTCCGGAAAGCGAAAGAAAACACAACGTAAAATCTTACCGGTCGAAATAATCATTAGGGACAGTAGTTTACACTTTCAAAAGGAGGTTTAAGGAGTATGAAAAACACATTCTTTTCAAGCAAGTGGAGTCGTATTTTCATCGTCGCGCTCCTGATTCTTGCTCTTTCGACGGTTGCTTTCGGAAAAACCAAGTTACGTGTAACAACTTGGGAAGGCGCTGAAGGGACTGCGATAGACGAAAGCATTATCGCAGAGTTCGTAAAGCTGAATCCGGAATATGAAGTAGTCTATGAAGCGGTGACTGACGATCGTTATTACCAGAAAGTCCTTACTGACATCGGGGCTGGAACCCCTCCTGATGTTGTCCTGCTTGACGCGGAGATGATCCCGAAATTCTTCGAAGGCAATTTCTTGACAGATTTGGCTCCCTTCCTTTCCAGACTCGCCCGAGAAGGGTTTAGCGGCAGCAATGTGTACGAATACTTCCCTGTTTTAGTCGATATCGCAAGAATCGACAAAAAGATATACTCGATCCCGAAAGATACCAGCCCGATGGGTATCTTCTACAACAAAAAGATGTTTGATGAAATGGGTGTTCCCTATCCTCCCGAAGACGGTTGGACGATGGAACAATTCACCGAGACAGCGAAACAATTGACCAAAGACCTTGATGGCGACGGCCAAAATGATACCTGGGGTTTCGCTTTCCCATCCTGGGTAGGTATCGTTGTCCCATTGCTGTGGGCTGGCGGCGGAGAGGTATTCAGCCCTGATTTCTCCCATACCAGCGGATATCTTAACAGCGAGATCAATGTCAAAACCTATCAGACCTATCTTGATTTACTCAAAGCAGGGTATGCGCCGACACCGCAACAAGCCTCCGCTTTAGGCGGAAGTTCGGCTCTGTTCTATACCGGTAAAGTCGGTATGGTTTTAACCGGGCGCTGGTTCAACATTTCGATCAAAGGCCAAATTAAGAAAGGGTTGGATCTGCAGGTTGGCGGCGCAACACTTCCATTCGCAGATATCAATAGAAAAGACACCGTTTCTTACTTATCTGGGTGGTCCGTACCTTCCGGTGCTCCGGATAAACGTGGCGCCGTGATGTTGGCCGCGTTCCTTTCCAGCGATTTGGCGCAAAGAAAACGATGTTTGGAAGGCGGCCTCGCCATTTCCGCGAATCGAGCGGTTGCGCAATTACAGGGTGAAACGGATCCTTTGGACGCGGCCTTCATTAAAATGCTCGACTATTCACGAGTTCCTGTGGGTTCGCAGACCAAGTTCTATCGCCCTAAGTTCGAAGATTTATGGGCGGAAGCTTTCGACAAAATAAACGTTGGCGGAGAATCTTTGAAAAGTGTACTGGATTGGATGGCTTCTGAGATGGATAAAGCCATTGCCAAAGGCGAAAGTTAAAAAAAGAGGCATTAGAAACACGGTGGGAAACCTTAAAAGGAATCCCACCTATACAAGCCGCGGGCGGTAACGCCCGTGGCCTTTATTAGACCGTTTCGACAGCCCTGTCGATCGATTACGATTCTTTCATCAGAATGGACGGAGGTCAGATTTTGAAAACCCCGGGAAAAATGTGGATGGTTTGTATTGCAACGGTTACCACCATTATCTGCGGTTTCCTTGCTTGGAGCCACTCGGCTTCTTTAGCATGGATATCCGCCGTAACTCAAAGTGAAAAAAGCACGATTTTATACGCTCAGAATAGCCTGTCTTTTCTCGTCAACAAAGCAAACGAGCATCTGAACGTCATCGTTCAGGATTCTTCGGGAAGTGTTGGCAGAGAGCCGCAGGAAGTCATTGACCGACTGGAAACGTCGCTTGGTGATTCTTACTTATACGCGTGCGTTTACAAGGACGATGGAACGCTTATCGCCTCTAAGGGAACCAATAGTCCGGATACCTTTCCGCAGTCGTATTTCTTCGAATCTCTCCTTTATTCTGATGGAAACGCGTTGTCCGAGATAAACTATGATAACGGAGTTTTACATCTTCAAACGGCTTCATTACTGGAAGACGGTTCGATTGTCCTGGTAGGTCAGGACGTCGTCGTAGATTATGTTAAAAAATTGAAGGCAATGATAGGTCGCGAGTATTGGTTGTTTTATGGTAATGAAGAACAATTCGTCCCCGTGATGATTCCTTCCGTTTCTGAACCTTCTTTCAGCGATTCGGAAAAAGAGATTTATCGCCGGCTGTTTAAAACAACCACGGATAGCCAACGGCCTTCTTCCGAGGTTTTACCCTATCAGGGTAAAAAAGCGATCAAGACTGCCACTCCGTTGTATGACGCCGAACACTGGGACGTCAAGGGGTTTCTCGTCCAAGTGACGCCTGATACTTACTGGAAATACGGCAATCAGCGTATCGCACAGTTCATATGGATCGGCGCCTTGCTGTCTTGTATCGTTGCGGTGTTCTTTCTGATGCGGATTTATAATAAAAAAAGAACCGATGCTTCCATACGTATGAAAAAAATATACCTAGTGTATTCGATGATGTCGTTTATCACTGTTGTTGTTTTCGTTTCATACGGGACTTTCGGGTTTTTACCGGCGCTCCTGAGAGACTATGAAACGTCCTCGGTGTTAACGAACAGTCAGGCACTGGCTTATGATATTGAGGAAGGATTCAAACCGGAAATATCAACCGCCAGCTCGTTGGTGGAAAACGTAAAAAAAGTTACCGGAGATGACTACAGAATATTTGCAACGGAAGTCACTTCTCAGCCCTCCACTTTCACAACACTGTCCAGTCGATTGTCCAGATTGGTTTTACCGTTGCGTTTCTCAGGGTACAGCAATGGGATCGAAGTCGGAAAGACGACGATCGACCGTATCGGGTATACCTACGGAACATTCGCTGCTCATGGAATCGAGTGGCAAGTGTTTCATGAGGATACATTCGTCAGCAATGAGATTCTTTCCGTACAGTTCTTTGGGACGATCCTCCTCATCGCTTCTCTTGTTATCGCCCTCGTTTTCGGGCTAGTAACCTACCACCTACAGGATCGTTTGCTGCTTAAAAACGCATTTTTAGGATATTTGTTCCTCGCTCCCGCCTTGATACATTTGATATGGTGGGCGGCAGGCCCGCTGGGATTCTCTCTGTTCCTGGCCTTCAGAAGATGGAGCGTAGTCGACCCCGCGAAACCTTTCGTCGGCTTCGATAATTTCATTGAACTGTTCCAGGATGGCAATTTCTGGAACGCCTTGAAAAATACCTTGGTCTACTCGCTTTATGTTCCGATCGGCATGATGTTCTCGCTTCTTCTGGCTATGGCTGTGAATAAAGCCGGAAAAATTGCGATCGCTCTACGGGTGCTATACTATCTGCCGGTAGTTACCGCCGGCGTCGCTACGACGATTGTGTGGAAGTGGATCTTTAACAGAGATTTCGGAGTGTTCAACTATATACTCGGATGGCTCGGCATCAGCAAAGTTCCCTGGCTCGATTCGCCTCAATTTGCTTTGATTTCGATTATGATCATGAGCATCTGGCAAGCCATCGGCAGTCAGTTGCTGATTTTTTTAGCGGGATTGCAGGGTATCCCGATCGATTTCTACGACGCGGCGAAAGTGGATGGCGCCGGCAAATTCAGCATTTTTCGGCATATAACGGTACCCTTGTTAAAGCCTACTACCTTGTTCGTTCTCGTTACCAGTATTATCGGTTCATTCCAAGTGTTCACACCCGTCTACGTGTTGACCCAGGGAGGGCCGCTGCGCTCCACGGATGTTGTGTTCTACCATATTTGGAAAGCTGCTTGGTCGGAAATGAGAATGGGCTATGCCGCCGCGCAATCCTGGATTTTGTTCCTGCTATTGATGATTCTGACATACTTCGAATTTAAGCTTTACGGTAAAGACAGCTGGCAAGCCTATTTTTAAACTCCGGGAGGAGGAACGGAATGCATTCACAAAAACTCAGGAAAATCTTATCAGTACTCACTCAAATAATCATCTATGCCATTCTTTTTCTGTTGGCGGCTTCAACGCTGTTGCCCTATGTTCTGATGGTTTCTCTATCGTTCATGGCAGAGTTCGAGATGTACCAGTTGCCACCGAAATTTATACCGACGATTATGCGTTGGAGCAACTATATCGAGATGTGGCAGTCCCAACCGTGGGGTCGGTATATCTTCAACACCCTGTTTGTTACGGTAGTCGTGTTGCTCGGACAGCTTTTGCTGGTTGCCATGGGCGGATACGCGCTGGCAAGAATGAAATTCCCCGGTCGCGACTTCATGTTCAAAGTATTCATCCTGTTTATGATGCTACCGGGAGTCGTTACCCTCATCCCGGGCTTCATTATTTTGAATTCGCTGGGGTGGGTGGATACGTTTATGGCGTTGATCGTGCCCTCTTTAGGCAATATCTGGGGGCTGTTTCTGATGCGGCAATATATGCTAAGCTTACCGGGCAGTCTGGAAGATGCGGGCAGAATCGACGGCGCAAATAGGTGGCAGATTTTTTGGAAACTCATCCTTCCGCTTTGTAAACCTGTTCTTGCGACGGTCGGAACCTTCACCTTTCTCAGTATGTGGCGTTCGTTCTTCTGGCCGCTTATCGTAACTCGAAGCAAGGAGATGCGGGTGATTGAGGTTGGTGTCGCGATGTTTTCTTCACAATACGTAACCAATATCCCAGCTCAGTTAGCCGCGGCAACGCTATCGTCCATTCCCATGATTTTGATCTACCTCTTCGCGCAGAAATGGATTGTTCAGGGTATTAAGATGACTGCCGGATACGATCGATAGGAGGAACTAAGATGAAAGACGTAAAAACCGAATTGCCGCCTGTTTTGTGGATTGGTGAAAATTCGACCCAAGCAAGAAACGATGTGAAACAAAGAATCGGGCAGGCGCCGGTTGTTCTTTTCGGTAAAGCGGTTGAGATGCTACCGCTTTTGGGAATCGATAGCCCTGAAGCCATAAAAACCGAACCTATCGAGAAAGTCGAAGGATTATGGGATAAACGAGGATTCCAAAGCTACCGGAACCACCCGATCTTCGACCGGTTACACGGTGGATTCTACTCGACCCTGCTGGATGTTTTAACGCCTCCCTACGGAGAGGTTTCACTGTATCAAGGCGAAAAAGCGAAAATACTAGCGGTGGAAAAGCGCTACATCGACTATCTCAGGAACCGGGCCGTCATATGGGAATACCCGGTTGAAAAAGTCCTCTGCATCGGCGGTTTCATTTACCCCGAAAGGCAAAAGCATTATCCATACGAAACGTTAGTCGATCAATTCCGCGCCAACGTCGAAACCTATATGCTGCGCCGTTCTAACGAAGAATACCCCGTCTGGCCGTCCATCTCCGGCGGTTTTTCCGAGGTTTCGCCTGTGTTTGGCGGAATGACCCTCGAAAGAATCCTCGAGATGCCAGCGCCTTCTCCACTACGGATGACGTTAGCGAAAAACCAGACGGGTTATTATACCAATACCTCCGGTAGCCGTATCCTGGTCAATGCGCGGGATGACGGTTCCATACAGGAAGTGTGGGCTCATCCGTACAGGATTATCAAAAAAATCGATATCGAAATCGATGGGAAACCTCTGCCATCACTGCTAAAGAAAACAATCCTCGAACCGGCCTACGTGCAGTTTGAAACGGAAAACGCGTCTGTTGTGGTTTTTGCAGGTATTGACAAACCATTGCTTGGAATACAGCTTGACGTTCAAGACACGGAGACACATGAAATCACCTTACGCTACGAAACCGATCTGCGGATATCCTGGCCCATGGATGACGATTATAGCGGAAAGAGACATTATTCAAAAGAACCCGATTCCGGTTCCGTTTGCTTCTGGACAGCGGATCATCGGTGTTCGGTTTGTATAAAAACCGATCGACCGGCACAGATTGACGGAATCGCTGAAGGAAACCTGTGGCAAGGCACTCTGAAATACACGATGCAAAAGTCTTCCTGCGTCGTGCTCTGCGCATCAATCGAAGCCGAGGAATTTCCGAAAAACGTTTCTTTCGACGGAGAAATACACCGCTCGAAGGAGTATTACCAGGACTATCTTGAACAAACAATCAAAATTCAAACCGATCTTCCCGATTTGAACCGACATATTGCGCAAGCGATGATCGCAACCCTAAAATTCAGAGCCGAAACTCCGCCTCTCGGTACCGGTATATTGGCCGGATTCGCTAACAGCCGTCCGGGATGGAATCGTTCGCGGCCCGGGTACGCCTGGTATTTTGGTCGCGACAGCGAGTGGATTTCTTTGGCATTTCTCAGTTGGGGCGATGCGGAAACGGTGCGTGAAAACCTGGAGCTGCTGATACGTTATCAAGAATTAACCGGTAAGATTTATCACGAGTTGTCCACCAGCGGTGTCGTCCATTACGACGCGGCGGATTCGACCCCGTTGTTCCTTTTAACGGCTATTCAGTATCTCAAACATACGGGAAACATCGAATGGTACAAACGATATAAAAACAATATCATCCAAGCGGTAAAATACTGCGCATCCACCGACACCGACGGAGACGGGTGCATCGAAAACACGATCGCGGGTCATGGATGGATAGAAGGTGGCGGACTCTACCTTTCGCATGCCAGTCTGTATTTGAATGTCATCTGGCACGCCGCTCTTAAAGAATGGATTGCCTTGTTGCCATCGTTGGACGAAAATACAGGGTTTTTGGAAGACCTTTCGCTCTATTACCAAAAGGTGGACCGTATGCTCCCGAAATTCTTCAATCACGAAAAGATGAGATATGGCCTCGGCATCGACAAGCAGGGAAACCGCATCGATTATTTTGCCGTATTGCCTTCGGTCGGGATCTATCTACGAAATCTTTCCGGGCCGATCGCGCTGGCGCATACTTCCGATTTCTCGCGAAATGATTGCTCCACCGACTGGGGAGTTCGTATGATAGGAAAAAGCAGCGGCGTTTATAATCCGGGTGGCTACCACGAAGGTTCGGTATGGCCTTTATTTACCGGAATGGCTGCGCTGTCTGAGTTTGCCACTGGAACGACGTTAAGCGGTTTCACCCATGTCTGCGCAAGCCTAAACGATTCAGACTATTACGCGAAAGGGTATATTCATGAGGTACTGCACGGCGAGGTCTACAAGTCTGCAGGAGTCTGCCCGCATCAGGGATGGTCAGAAAGCATGGCGGTACTGCCCTTGACAGAAGGGGTCATCGGCTTCTTCCCGAATGCGTTAAAAGAATCCCTCACCCTGTCTCCTCAAATACCTGCGAATCTTTCGCAGCTTTCCGTGACGGGTATGAAGTGCGGAGGGGCAAACGTTACAATGGATTATGAACGTAAACAGGTGGTCGGCGCCATGGTGGAGGTCCGGCAGCGGTATCGGATTCGGTCGGATAAACCTTTGAATCTGGACTTCAGCCCTTACATCCCGAAACAGTCGGGGCCGATAGCCGTTTCAGTCCGCTTTCGTTATACTGAAAGGGATAACGAATCCCTTATCCCGGAGACCGTATATCGGTATAAGTCCTGCGACGATTTGCCGGTCTCCGACCGGGGAAACCACTCGGTGAAGATCTCCTTGCCAACAGACCGTTTGATGGGGGAAATGGTCGTGGAGATAACCTACCAAACCCCGTTTGAACTCAAAGCGGTGATTCCGGTTTTCATTGAGCAGGAACCGAGCCGGTTGCCGCGGATCCTCGGGTGGGAGAAGCGAAACGGCCGATGGGCGATCGAAATCGAAGCGCCCGGGAATCGGGAAGTCACATTGGAAGGATTCGTCGGAGAAAAATGCCATGTGAAAGGCGCGACCTATCGCGAAGGGCGTTTTTATTGTCGGGCGGAAGGCGCGGAAAACGAATACCATCCGCATACGATTGAAATAGAAGGATAGAACAGGAGGGAATCAAAACCAATGGAAAGAAATATCTGCGCGTTTCTGAAACGTTCCGACAAGTGGTACATCGGCGGCGGAAAAAAGCTCATCTGGACGCCGCCGTTTCCGAGCTTTCTCCATCATCCCGGCCTTTGGGACAATGCGGGGTATTACGATTTTCGGGTGGATCCCGGCTTTACTTACGATATCCTGAACGCCGGTGTCTCCTATGAATGGAGGCAAACCAAACGGGAATGGACTCCTGCGTGCTGGACTTGCGCCTACGAGTGCGACGATCTGATTCTGAAAGAAGAAAAGGCGCTCTCCCAGGGTGATTTTTTGGGCATTAAAGTGACGCTGACGAACCGGACTGAAAAGGAGCTGACGCT
>JAAYCF010000036.1 GCA_012744415.1 Thermotogaceae bacterium | reverse complement strand
GTAACGATGATATCTATCTTTTCCGTTATGGTTTTAAACTGGCGTAAAGCCTCTTCGGCCCCTTCGTTGACTGTGAGGACGATTTCGTTGTTCTTGTTCGTCGCCTGATTGGCATCTTCCGCCCCCAAACTGATCTCCTTAAGAATCTTCGAGATATTGCTGGCGGAAGCTTTGCTTTCTTCAGCCAACTTGCGGATCTCTTCGGCAACCACGGCAAACCCGCGACCGGCTTCCCCGGCCCTCGCCGCTTCTATGGCGGCGTTCAACGCCAGCAAATTGGTTTGTTCCGCTATTGCCGTGATGGTGCTGACGATTTGTTCAACGTTCTTCGCGTTCGTAACCAACTTTTCCACTTTTTCGGAGACGTTTTTACTCTGGTCGGAGGTTTCTTGTATCAAATCGACCACGCGTACGATCCCTTCTTCCCCTTGCGTGGCGATCGTTTTCGTTTTCAGTATTTCCTCGGCCAAGTCTCTCGAGCGTTTAGCCAGATCCTGGGCGGAAGCGACGACTTCTTCAATCCCGGAGCTGAGTTCCTCTATTCCGGCCGAAGTGGTTTGAATGTTGCTTTCCACCTTCAACCCTTTTTCTGACAACTCTTCGGCATTCTTATCCTGATCTCTGGCTATCGTTAAAAGCGCCGAGGAATCCGCGTTGGCGTGGATGATCGATTCTTTAAGGCTGCCAAAGGAGGTTCGGAGGGATCGAACCATCTCGTTCAACGTGTGACCCATCTGATAGATCTCATCTTTGCCCTCTTCCGGGAAAGAAACACGCAGATCGCCTGTTCCGAAAGTATTGATATGACCGGATAGTTTCCGAATAGTCTTCAAAAGACCGGTCAAGATAAGGGTCGCCATCAGAGCGGAAAGGGCGAGCACCGCCAAACCGACGATGAAAGTAATCACCATTGAACTCCTAAACCGCGTATCCTCCAATTCGGACCGATAGATCGCATAAGCTTCGATCAGCTCGCCAAACTCGTTGATCGCGTTTCGGACGGTATTGAAATCGCCCAAGGTATTTTTTAAGCCCGCGAGCGACTGTTCGCGGGTGTTTTTTCCAGAGTTCATCGATAACAGCAACGCATCCACCTTATTCTTCCAGACGGGGAAGTCTCGATCAAAGTTTTTCAAACTCGAGAAGATATCCTGTTTTGAGGAAGAATGAAGAACCTTGGCGAAGTGATTCCTTTGGGATTCCACAATCTCCCTCATGGAAGCGATTCGATCGGTTGTCTGCTGAACGTTTTCTTGAAAGTCTTTCACAACTTGATTATAGTCAGCGGTACCCGGGTCCAGATCCATTAACTCTTGAAGGCCCGTCAACGCCTGATAAAAGTCCCGATCCGCATTGAGAACATATGTGATCGCTTGAAAACTTTCGGTATAAAGCGAAGAATTCAGATTCCTGATGATGGTTTGGGTTGAAAAGTAGTTGAACACGGTTAGAAAAACAATGCCTGCAAGCGGAATAATCACCAGAATGAGCATTTTTACGATCAGTTTGGTGTTCTTGAACATAATTACCTCCTCACGGCTGTGTTTTGGCCACCCTCAAGATTCTCTTACACCTTTTCTTATTTCGAAAAGGATACACGCCTTTTGCGGTAAAGAACATAAATAACCCAAATATTATACACGTTTTACGGAGTATTTAGAAAGCGATTCGCTTTTTCCCCCTCAAATCTTCGAATGGCCTCTCTTTTTCTTTGAACACCCTCTCCTCTGGAACCTGTTATCGAATAAAAACGCCTTTTCGAGCGTTTTTATTTTTTAGATATCAGGGTAAAAAGATCGCTATAACTGAAACTTATCCATCTCCCGTTCGAGGCCCCGGGATACTTCTCGCAACTCTTCTGCGGACCGGAAAACTTTTTGGGCTTCCTGCTCCTGATGGCCGATATCCTTGTTCATCTCTCGAACCTGCTCGGCGATCTCGGTCATCGTTCGCGCCGAGGTCGTCATCGCGCTCGCCATTTCTTCGGAAGCCGCTCCTTGCTCTTCCGCAGCCGCCCGTAAATTTTCGATCAGCGCGTTCATCCGATCTGCCGCTTTCGCAATCGTTCCGAACTGCTCTTCGACCAGAGCGCTTTTATTCTTAACATTATCGGAGAGCAAAACCGTCTTTCCCGTTGCTTCGAAGGCTTTTGAGATGCCGGCGGATAATCGTTTCAAGATTTGTGAAATGTTCGCGGCGGATTGTTTGCTGTCTTCCGCCAGTTTTCTGATTTCATCCGCCACGACCGCGAACCCTCTACCGGCGTCTCCGGCGCGGGCGGCTTCGATCGCTGCGTTCAATGCCAGCAGATTGGTCTGCTCCGATACGGCCGTGATGTCTTCTATGATCTGGCTGACTTCGTTGGCGTTCCCCGTCACTTCTGTGACAATCTCAGCCGTCATACGAATCTGGCCAATCGTTTTTTCGATGCTCTCCATGGCCTCTCGGATCGCTTCTTCCCCTTTATGAACGGCTTTCCCGGTTCCGTCCATCGTTTCGGAAAGAGACTGAGCCGTTTTGGATACACCTTGGGCACTGGCCGCTACCTCTTCTACGCCGGAGGTCACTTCTTCCGTTACTGATGAAGCATTCTGAACGTTTTCTTCCACCCGGTTGGATTTTTGCGTGATTTCTTTCGTCGAAGACAGCTCCACCTCGGATATCGTAACCAACTGATCCGCGGACTGGGACATTTTTTCGGTCGCTTCCCGGATCGAATGAATCGATCCGCGCAGGACCGTCGCCATTTCTTCCACGGAACGACTCATCTCGGCGATTTCATCCTCCCCTTTCGTTTCGAACTGAACGGAAAGATTTCCTTGACCGAAAAGCGCCACATTGTCACATACGCTTCTGATTCGATGGGTGATGCTTCGCACCAGAAAGTATCCTGACAGGATGATTCCGGCAAGCGCCAATCCGCTAATCAATAAAAGAAAGCCGAGATATTTCTGGGTAAACCGCCGGATGATCTCCTCGACCTGCTTCATCGGAATTCCGATGAACAGGATCCCGATAACTTGTCCCGTTCCATCCAAAACCGGATCATATCCGGTCAAGTAAGGCTCCCCCAGAATGAGCGCCTGGCCAATGTACCGCTTCTTTGAAAGAATCGGATCATACGCGGCGCTGTTTTTGCCAAGAAAAGTTCCGACGGCGCGCTTTCCGTCCGCAGCTCGTATCGATGTCGTGATCCGGATAAAATCATCTTTATCGCGAGAGAAGATTGTAGAGACAACTCCCAGGTCTTCCGATACACGATCGACCAGTTCGGACCGATCATTCAAAGACAATCCGTTTTCGTCGGATAGGATTCCTTGATTCATCGTTAACCGGCCATAACTCTCGCCGACGTAGTAGCGCATCGTTTGTATCCCTTTTTCAATTCGTTCTTCCAGTAGTTGCTTCGACAAGTTGCTCGCCAATTCCAGCGAAGAAAAATAAGAAAAACCGCCGACCGACAGTATTCCGATCAGGGCTGCAATGATCAATAAAGAAAGAAGTACTCCTTTCAGTTTCCATTTTTTCATTGGTTTCCTCCCTCTTTCCCTTCACAGCTTTTATTATCTTGCTTTATATCCTTTCGATCTTGTCGAGGTTGCAATCTAACAATCCTAAAATAGTGGTGGCTTTACCCCGTTTAAAATTTAATATATTTTTTAATAATATTAACAATTATTGATTAAATTACTTTTATTCACCGTTTACTCTTAAAAAATTCGTGTTTTATGTTCTTTCATATGATTTTCGACCGTCCTCAGTCCTCTTTTGAGCCTATTTAATAAAAATCTTGATCCTTTTAGAGTATAGAATATTTATTATGACTATTCAAGTAATTTTATATTACGAATTAAAATATTCTTTTTTCTTTCTCTTCAAGGATTCTTTTATTAATAAACGGTTTAACCACGTGACTGCGCTTTCTTTCTCTTGAAAGATCTGATTCTATAATCCAACTCGGTCTCCATTTTTTCTTGAGATGCTTATAAAGCGCCGCTCACGGAGAGCGGCGTTTTCGCTGATGCTTTGAATCGTAAAATCAGTACTGCGCGTCGTCGAACCCGACGACCGTATTCGCGTGGTTTGTCGGGATTACATCATAGTTGCGGGTGTGCCAAAGGTCATTTTGACTTAGTCGGTGATAAAAATTGGAGTTGACGGCAATCGTGAACAGATACCCGTCTCGAAGCAGGTTTTTAAGGATCTCCACCTGTTCGTCCGTCGCACATTGGACGTAGTAGATGGCGTTCATTTCGGGGTCCACATGGCGCTGCCGTTGAAACGGGGCGTTTCGCCAAGCCGCCTCCGAAGGATAGGACGTGTAATCTTCCAAAGCATAGGGTTTGATATCCCAGGTACATGCCCCGATATCCACTATCAGATGATAAGCGTCGATGTAAGCGCTTCCGTCATCGACACCTTTATTGATCTGATGATAAATAAAGTCGGGACTCATCAGTTTATCCCAATAAGCAGGAGAAGGATAACCCACGGAATCGTCCGCGATCCATTCCGCGCCACTCAAGTCCCAATCATGATTCCAAGCGTTATAGTAAGAAGTCACATAGTATCCGGTGGACCAAGCGACACAGGCATTTTTGTCTCCCTGATCCCCGATCGGCGGGAAGTATTTCGAAGCGGAAAGATCGATCGCCTCCTCCCTTTGCCGGTTCTCAGGAACGTAGGCGTCGATTACGCGAATCAATCCATGCGCATAGATTTTTTCCCATTGTTCCTCAGAGATCGGACCCGATTCGGCCATCTTCAGATGATCCCGTTGAATCGCTTCGAACTCCTCGCGCGTCGGGATCCGAGAAGATTGAAACAGTCTCGACGCCTGATTGGTTGACCGTAGGGAGGCGTTCCGTTGTCCCGAAACCTCGACCCCTTCTATCCGCGCCGTTAGCGTTTGACCGTTTTGGGTCGGCAGTGGCAAGCCAGGCGCATGATAGGTTCGGATGGGATTTTGATCCGCGTCGTCATAGACCTCGACAGAAAAAGACCGAAGCGTTCCCGTCTCTTCATTGACGTCGCTGTCGAAGAGGCCGATCGTTACGGCTTCCCCCTGAATCGGAACTAAATCCGTAATATCCAATACGATCTTGTTATCCGGAAAGGGCAGGTCTCCGCCGTGCTGAACATAGTTAAAGAAGGTTTTTGTCGCGATCGGCGCCTCCGGGTCCCCCGTTCCAATACTGATTGTGATATCCCGACGTTTCTCGTGCGCGATCTCGATGACTGCGAGAGCCGTTGGGGAGTAGTCCCGCCGTCGATCGACGATCCAAGCGCTGATCTGGCTTTGTTTCATCGCCTCGTAGGTCATCCAGAGAAATCCATCCGGAACATTCTCCCATCCGCCTTTTCCAAAAGAATTCGCTATTTTGAAAGCGCCTTCTTCTTTGATCACCTCGAAAGGGTATTCCCGACTGACCATTCCTTGCCACGCTTCCGTATCGACCGAAATCTCCAACGAATAATTGCCAGTGTCTTCAAATGGGTATTCAAACAGCTCGTCGTAGGCGTACTGTCCGGAAAAAACGAGCTGTCCCTCTCTTTCGAGCGATACATAAAAACAACGAGAATCGCGGTTTTCCGAAAAGATCCGAACCGTATTCTCAAAGGTATCCAAAATCAGATGTCTGAAATCGACCTGTAACCGTTCGCGCGCCGTATAGTAAGGTCGGACGGCGTTGCCAAGATGCAGCGAACCGCCGAGATCCATCGTCAGGAAGTAGGACCAGTCCAATCGAAAGGGTTCGTGGGACCGGATCTGATAGGTCGTTCCATTCTCGCTAAAAGAGGCTTCCCAGCGATAAGCCTCCCACTGACCGTAAGAAAGTTCGAAGAGGCTGCTATGATTTTCGAAGCCCGCCTCTCCTCCAAAAACCGTAAAGTGTTCTTCCGTTGGAAGGGCCGTAAAATGCAGGGATTCGGGAGAGATCTCCGAACGGTTGAAAGCCACTGTCAAATAACTGATTTCGTCTTCCGAATAGTCCACCGTATAGCTCTTTTCAGTCTTCTCCCAATCAACCCTCTGCGTGATCTGGGTGCGCGTGTTCACATCTTGCACGACGATGCCGTCTACCAGTTCGGCATGGACCGCGACAGTCCGATTGAGTGGGAAAGGTCCGTAAAGCGTCGTATGATTCGCATCGACGAAGCGCGCAAAAAAACACCGTCCATCGTCCTCTATCTGTCTTTCTTCTGTCAAGATCTCCACTTTTTCCCAGGTTTCCGGACGAAGGATCCTTCCGGAATGGATCTCTTGCAGTGACAAATGAATGAGTCCTGCCCAAAAGAATTCATTGACTTCTTCCGGAGCGTCCGCCGCCTTCCCCCATAGAACCAATTCGTAAGGTCCCGGTTGTAAAGAAGAGATATCCAACTGATCGTCATCACAGAAAAGCGCATTTCCGTCATTCGTCAGGAACCCTTCTATCTTTGCCGTTCTTCCATCGGGTAAAACAACCCTGATTTTCCCAGAAGGAAGAACGCGGAATCCGCAAGATACCAGGCACAGGCATAGAACACACGCGGCAATAAGGATACCGATCTTTTTCATAACATTCTCCTTTATCGTTTACCGAATATTCTGACACGTGGCTACATTTTACAACAAATCCTCTCGAATAAGAAAGGGGGGCCTTTATGATTTATAACCGCACCGACCTAAATATTTAATTTCCGTGAAACACGCTTATAATGCGGGATGTAAACGTTGCTTACCGTGCGTTCTGAACTCGAAACCCTGAACCCGGATTCCTTATTTTTCTGGCATTATCGTGCTATACTATTTGCGGAACTTGCCAAAGGAGGAAGAGACAATGCTTTTTCAATCTGATCTTGATACCCTGTTTATCCGCCTGGACGATGGAGAACCCTTTTTCGACACGCTCTACGCCGCGCTGAGCGAAACCGGCGTCTCCAGCGGCGTTTTTTTATCCGGTATCGGCATGCTGAGATCCTTCGAGATCGGATGGTTCAACATGGAGACGAAGGCCTATGAAAAGAAGTTTTACACCGACCCTTACGAGCTCTTAAGCCTGAGCGGAAATCTATCGCAGAAAGATACTGCCCTGTTTGCCCATTTCCACGTAACGCTTGCCGGAAGGGACCATCGCGTGATCGGCGGACATCTGTTCGGAGGAACGGTCTGCAATACTCTCGAATGCTTTTTCAGATCCTATGGCCATCCGTTGATGCGGTTACCCGGTGCAACTTTCAGCCCCTTGGGGTTTTAACAGAGCAGTCCTGTTTCTTAAGGAAGATCGATACCGGCCTTTTTGGCCTGTTCATGCTGAATTTTTCTCGGTATCCGATAGAGTTTTTCGTCTTTGACGAACCGGGCGCCTGTTTGCCGAAAAGTAAATGCAACGCCGCTGTTCAAGCATTGTTCTCGGATATCCAAAACCCACTCGTAGCGACAGATTCTCGCCTCCGGACCGGATTCGCCCCCCACGGTAACGATCTCGATCGTTTCATCCAGGTACGGCCGCATATCGATCGGCGAAAGCAACGGTTCGTTGGTGATCATCTTGTGTTTGATAGGAAGCCGTTTTAAAACCGGAAGGCGCCTGTCTGCCGTCTCTTGGTTTTCGCAGGTGACGCAGACGGTCACATGATCGTACCCTTCTGCCCAATCGTCGGGGAGGTTTACTGTAAATCGTTCGATCCTCTTCGTGATGAATAGAAACCGGCAATCCCGGCGCTCTCGGATCATTTGCCATGCTTCGATGCGCCAATCATCGCACAGATCCAAGAGAAAATCGGAAGTGAAGCACGTCCAAAAGAGTGTTCCAGAGGGCAAGCAATAGGTCCCGTTCTTTCTTTTTCTCACGGGTAAATCAAAGGTCTTGTTTTTGGTCGGAAAGCGGGAAGCGCGTTCGTACTGCGCATCCATCCGGTAAACGTAACAATGAAGACACCCGGGGCTGACTCTTCGGCATCCGTGCCAAGGATTCCATAAGCGTTCCATAACTTTCTCCGCTTCAGAGAACAGGTTTTTCTGATTTTCGGCAAGGTTTGTCATTGCGCGCGCTATTCATCGATTCCGATTCGAGCTTTGATGCCTTGCCGGTAGTAATGCTTGCGTTCGACCATTTCCGTCACCACATCCGCCAGAGAAATCAAATTAGAAGTCGCATTTCGACCGGTTAAAAGAACATCCTGCCCCTCGTGAGCCTTATCTAAAAGCAGGATGATCTCTTCCTCCGAAACCAACCCAAAATACAGCGCGACAAGAATCTCATCCAAAACGATCAGCGCGTATCGTTCGATTCTTTCCCCAATCTCCTTCAATCCGTTTTTGATCATCTCGCAATAATAAGGCGGCGGGTTCCCCTTTTCGAAAAAGACGACATGCTGCGCGTCGATTTGTCCCGCTTCTTCTCGACGGTCCTCACGCGCTATGAAAAAGGGTTTACCGATCGTGTAAAGGTCAAGCCCATTGAGGTCTTTCAGCACACGATGTTCGGAAAAGTCGGCCGTTTTCATGAATTGGACGAATAAAACCGTTTTCCCTGCGCCAAGCGCTCGAATGGCCAATCCGATCGCCGCCGTCGTTTTTCCTTTTCCCGTCCCTGTGTAAATATGGATAAAGCCTTTGATCGTTTTTTCCTGCATATCCGTCCTCCTCATGAATCGACTTCGGTGCTCGCAATACCCCCTTCGGGTTCGTGTTCAGAAAAACATCACCTTTTATTTTTTAAAAAGAGTATAATTAGTAACACCTAAATAATTGAAGCCCTGTCTCCTGGTGTTCCAAAAAACTTGGAAGGAGGGAAAGTGATGAAAAAAACTTTGAAACGTTGTCTTATCGTTTCCGCATTTTCGGTCTTATGCGTCATTTTTTCTGCTTTGTCCTGCTCCGTTGCCCCGACACCC
>JAAYCF010000035.1 GCA_012744415.1 Thermotogaceae bacterium | reverse complement strand
TACGTGAGAAATCCACCGAATTACTCCCGCCATATACGTATCCATGATTTCCAAACAATCTGGTTGGCCGCCTTCTGCTCCGTAATGATGTTTTTCTACTGTTGAAAGCCATCGTCCTTGGTCTATTTCGGGCTCATCCGGGATAAAACTCCTCCCATCAAGTACCCCAAATTTTCCTTGATCAAGTAGGTACTTCAAGTAATTAAGATTGTCTTCCGTTTCTTCGGGAAAACTTAAGTCGTCTTTTTTTACATTGAAACCACTGCGAATAAAAATACGGTGCCATGGAAGGGTGTTGTGGCCGATATTGTCATTGAGCGTTATTTCGGGTATGTTGGTCACCCCCTTTATCCCGTGTGCTTTTGCTTTTCAAAAATTCTTCTTTAAACTCTCCCGGATTTTGGGAATGTCGAACCATATTCCAAAGCCTATCGCCATACACCCACTGACCATGGGAACCCTTTGTTTGTTTATACTTTTTAAAGCGGTTATATATGAACTCGAAGATGTTATCCCATGTTATTTGCGGAACTTCTTTGTATTTCTGTTTTACCTCTTCATTCTCTTTTTCCCCTACGCAAAACAGAGAGACTCGATATTGTTCGTTTTCATAAAAACCCTCTCTGTATATAGCTTCTTCTGCTTCATTTGATTCCTTTTCTTCAAATGCCCCAATTGCCCGTAAAACCCGTAACATATTTTTTCTTTCTGGCTTTGTCCATGGTCCGTTTAAAGAACATGGACCCTCTTTGATCTCCGCTATGACGATATAGAGCTTCTCTTTTACGGTGGTAAAAATGGGATCATCTACCATAGGCTCAAGAAGGTTCTCTGCGCGATAAGGAAGTCGGATACCTAAAATATCGACATCTGTTTCTTGATTACTCCCTCTATCAGGATGAACGACGAAATTCTGAATTGTTAGGACTCCATTTAGCCGAAAATACCAATAAGCCAGCTTCTCGTAGTGACTATAATACCCCACTCTCACACCTCCATTTATGGTTCTTCCATATGCGATTATTGGATAACCCGGTATGAAGCATCAGGTTTTTCTGTTTTTGTTTATGTTTATTAGCCATTTCCTTGTAAGTTTCTTCTCGACACCGTTAAATCAGGGAGCTATCAATTTTTTGTAAACGTGAAAGCGCTCTGATAAACGTTTCCTCGAACTCTTTGGCACGCTTAACCATATCTAAAACGAAGGCGCGGATCGTCTCTATCAGGCCATCGAAAATCAGACAAGCGGCGTATACGAAGTGGAGTATCTGGGATTGTTAGAATCGCTCTCGAATGGTCTTCAAGCGCCGCTACGACTTGCGCAATTTGATCTGTAACTTAATAATAGGAGGCGGAGTATCGACTTTCCTTTATTCATTAATTTACTTTCTATAAAAAAACGATACCTCTTTCTTTTCGCTTATCCGTTATCCTTAATGTCCACGTATATATAGAGTAAGTATAACACATAATTTTTAGTAATGTAAATACTATTTTGATACCTTCCGTTCAATCATATCGAAAACAAGAAATATCCCCTCTTTCGGTAGATCAAATAAACGGAAAAACATTTCCTGATGTTGGGGTTTAATTGCAATAACATCTCTCTTTGAGTCATAAAATCTTCGGGAATACGGTTGCTTTCCCCTTTGCACGTCCGCTATCGTTTTCGCAATGAATATTTCCCTTCCGCGGTTTTCGAGTTATCACTGACATAGCGTAGTTGCCTGATACTCTTAGAGAATTCCTTCCCGGGGAACTCCACACTCCGGTCAATACGATTTTTTTTTTGATTTCTCATTGGGGCGATCCTTTTTCTCGCTTCCTTCTCGTGTCATTCCGGATCCTCCGGTAGCGTTGATCCGTCTACTTCGTCCGCGCCGATATCAACTCCGCTTCCGATCGGACGGTTTTGCCCATCAAAGTCATCG
>JAAYCF010000320.1 GCA_012744415.1 Thermotogaceae bacterium | reverse complement strand
TTCGATCTTCTTCGGCTTCCCGCCGCTCCGTAATGTCCCGCGCGATGACTTGAACGGCCAAAGCGCCGTCGTAGTGCAAGGAAGAAAACGTCAGTTCAGTAAATCGCTGGGTCCCGTCAAATCGAAGAATGCGCGCCTCGATCGCCGGAATTGAGGCAACGCCCGACAGGATGTCGCGAATGGTGTTTAAGCATGAATCCGCATCGTCGGGATGAATGATCGATCGAACATTTTTATCTAAAACCGTTTCAACGCGGTCAGCGCCGAGCAAAGCCAAACCGGATGGATTGATATACCGGACCTTTTCGTTCTGATAAACCAAAATCCCAACCGGAGTCACTTCGAGAATGTCATGATACCGCTTCTGGCTTTCCTGCAAGGCTTTTTCCGCAAGGATCTGCTCCGTGATGTTTTTGCTGAATACGGAAATGCCTTTGACCTCATTCTCAGACAAGACCGGGTTCATTGCCACATCAATGTAAATACTTTCCTGGCCGATCGCGACGGTGTCGAAAAACTGGACCGACCGACGGTTCAGCACGGCATCGAAATTTTCTTTCCACAACGCGCGCTTCACGGGCGGCAATGCCTCCAAATATGGAACGCCTTTGTTCAACCGTACCCCATAGGCATCGAAAAATCCTTGATAAAAGACAGGATTGGTATAGATCACCCGGTATTCTTTGTCTAGAGCCCAGATGCTGACCGCATCGTTTTCGAGGATGGCGGTGAGGTTTGCCTCATTTTGTCGAAGCACCTCGGCGACTCTTCTTCGTTCAGCATTTTCGAATAACTGGGCAACGATTGCGGCGATCGTTGTCGCAAAGGCTTCTTCTCCGGTGTGCCACTTTCTGGGCGTCTCGGTGTGACCCAGACAGAAAACGCCAACCAGCCGACCTTCCTGAATGATTACCGCATCCAACATAGCGGTAACCCGAGAAGGCGCCAGCCGGCTTTCCACAATCTTTGCAAGTCGGGGATCATTCATGACGTCTTCGGCGGCGATTGTTCGATCGCTCAATAGTGTTTCAAAGTATTCGGGGTATTCCCAGCGATGAATGATATCTCCACTGGTATGGCAGCCGGTTTTAGCATCGTAAGCGGAAAAGCATCGAAGCGCTTCATTCCCTTCCGAAAAGATCCACACACCGACTTTTTCCACGTCGAAGGCCTTTGAGGCTTCAAAGTTTATCTTTTCAAGCGCTTCCGTCAGACTCCCTTGAAAAATGGACTCTTCGCGAAAAATATAGGATACCGCCGCTCGCTGCCTCTGCGCGCGTTTTTCTCTTTCTCGCCGCGCCTCTTCCGCTTCCATTTGCCAGGTGAAATCTGTTACGATGCCCAAGGAGCGGACGGGTTTTCCTTCTTCATCGTAGTCGGTTCGGCAGCGTTCATGGACATATTTTGTTTGGTGGTCCGCTGTGATAATGCGAAAGATGGTATCGTAATCCTTTCGGGTTTGAAGATGGAGCGTGTAAGCCTGACCGACCCGATCGCGATCTTCAGGATGAACCAAAGCCAAAAAACCTTCGTGGTCCAACTGGAAGGATTGAGGTTCAAAACCGAAGAGGGTGAAGACTTCATCAGACCAATGAACCCGGTTTTCGGTGATGTCCAATTCCCAATAACCCATTCGCGCGATCTTTTGCGCTTCACGGAGGAGCGCTTCTTCTCTCCGGGTTTCGAACGTTTCCCCTTCCCGTAGTTTTCCGTTTCCTCCGTACAGATCCCGAGAGTAGGGCATTGATTTATTCCTCCTCTGAGGAAAGTTTTTTTTCTTTTGTTAACATGATAGCTTCAAGGTACCCTTTCGTTCCTTCTTGCTTAACGAGGTTGAGTCCTCCGCCAAAAGCGGATAGGATCTTGTGCGCGACGACAGGGGCGAGTCCCAAAGACTCGGCCTGGGAAGCCGCCCTGAAGGTGGATTCTATATTGAAAAAAGCTTCCGCTTGCTCTTGGGATAAATATAAAGCGTCCAAAGCGATTCGGACGCTGAAATGATGCTCATCCGCAATACCCTGCAAATAGACGGGATTTTTGTTGGATAGGAAGTAAGTGGCCAATAAGATCGTGGTTTCAAGCGCTTTTTTCAATAGGATCGGATCGGCTCTAAAAAAAACAGTTCCGGGATCCACTTGCGTTTCGATCGCAATCCTGGCTTCGGGAAAGGATTCCTTGATCTCTTCCAGGAGTGTATTGAAAGAGATGTCCATATCTGAATTTTCGATGATGCTCTCGATGTCTCCAATCAGAGCGGAATCATCGATAAGTTTGCGCAACCTCCGGCTGCTTTCACGGAACATTTCTTCGTAGATGCGCGCATTTTCAGATGGAGGGCATAGTTCAATCAACAACTCTCCGACCCCAAGCAACCCGTTAGCGGGAGTACGGATTTCGTGAGAGATCATCAGAAGGAAGTCGTCCTTCAGCATATCCAATTCCTTTAAACGCTCGTGTGCGCGTATTAATTGCCGAGTTCTTTTTGCCACCAGCTCTTCCAGGTTTTCATTTTGAGACTTCAATTGGCGCTGCAAGAACACGATCTTCAGATGAGTCCGAACCCGCGCCAAAACCTCTTCTTCGTTAAACGGTTTCGTGATGTAATCGACGCCTCCTTGTGAAAGGGCTTGCACGATATTAGTGGTATCGTCTAAGGCACTGATGAAGATCACGGGGATATCACGAAGCTTCTCGTCCACCTTCAACCGGCGATTGACTTCGAAACCGTCCATCTCTGGCATCATAATATCGAGGAGGATCAGATCTGGTTTTACTCTCACGGAGGCATGGAGAGCCGTCATACCATTTGGAAACTGTAACACTCGGTATCCTTGAGCATGCAGCATTTCGGCGAGAAGTTCAAGATTTGCCGGCGTATCGTCTACGATCATAACGGATGCCTTTTCTGTATCCTGGTTCATTGGATCGACCTCCCTATCGTTCTAAAACACGGTTTAAGTTTTCGTAATCGTATTGTTTTACAAGGGTTAACAACTTTTCTGCGACAATCGGATTCTTCTCGCCGACTTGATCGATCAAAGCTCTTAACTCTAACATCTCACCGTTTGCCACCGCTTTTCGCATCTCGCCAACCGCCTCGTCGGACAAGAAACCGATGTCCTCTTTCGAGAGTGTTTTTGTTTGAACAGGGTGATCGGGCGCATCGACGCCTTCCGCCGCGCTGGAGTAGAGATAGCGAACCTTCAACCGCTCCCCCAGGAGCGACAATAGGTCTTCCGGCCGCAAGGGTTTTCGCAAATAGCCATCCACACCCGTTTCCATGACCTTTTTTTCTTCGTCTTCGAAAGCGCTGGCGGTGACCGCGATCACCGGAACGGCTCTTCCTTTCTCCGTACTTTTAAGCAATCTGGTCGCTTCGTAACCGTCCATTACCGGCATCAGCATATCCATCAGAACAATATCCGGAGACCAGCGCGCAAAGATTTCTATCGCGACTTGCCCATTTTCGGCGGCTCGCGTTTGAAAACCGACCGGTTCGAGGATTTCGCGCAGCAGCCCTCGGTTTTCCGCTTGGTCGTCGACGATTAAAACCCGCGGAGGTACTGTGCCCGGTTCGAATCCTACGATAATGCGGTCTTGACAGTTCGGGGAAGGATTAACCATGTTCACTTTGATGAGCGGAACACGCAAGCGGAAGATGCTCCCACCTCGCGACCGATTTTCAAATGTAATCGAACCGTCCATCAATTCTATGATTTTTTTACTGATCGATAACCCCAACCCCGTTCCGCCGTACGTCCTTCCCGCTTTTGAGGATTGGAAAGATTCGAACAAGTTTGGAACATCTTCTTCAGGTATTCCCGGACCGGTATCCTCCACTTCGGCTGTGAAGTCCGCGACGGCCGAACTGTCTGAAAAAGAATCCTGTCTAAGGATGATCCGCGCCCGAAGCGCGATTCCGCCAGTTTGCGTGAACTTTTCGGCATTCCCTAGCAGGTTGGTTAAGACTTGCCGCAATTTTCCTTCATCGCCTTTGACGTAACACGGAGCGGGCAATTGCCGTTCGACTAAAAACCGTAACCCCTTTTCTTCCGCGCGGAAACGGAAGATTTTTTCCAACGTATCCATCATCGCGTTGAGATCGAAATCGGATAGGTCCAAACCCAGTTTCCCCGCTTCTATCTTTGAGAGGTCCAGGATGTTGTTGATTAGCTTCAAAAGATGCTCGCCGCTCTGAGATATTGTCTGCAGCTGTTCATGCTGCTTGTGGGTCAGGGTGGCGTCCCGTTTCAAAATCTGCGCGAAACCGATGATCGCATTCAACGGCGTCCGTATCTCATGGCTCATACTGGAAAGAAAGACGCTTTTTGCTTTATTCGCGGCTTCCGCGCGTTTTAGAGCCAGATTCAGGTGCTCGGTCCGATCCGAAACGCGCTGTTCCAACTCCCGATTGTGGGTTTTCGTGCGTCGATAGTCTCGAATGAAAACAACCGCCAGCAGAAACAGAAGAAGAAATAGGATAGAAAACAAAAGCCATTTCATCCAAAGGGGTAAAGTCGTTTCGATCGTCAAATTGAACCATTGATTCAAAGCTTGGTAATAGCTTGAATGGTAGTCATTCTTCATAGAGAACAACGCGGTATCGAAAATGCCGATGATATCCGGGTCATATCCTTTGCGAAAAGCGAAATAAACCCCGTTTGGTTGCAAGATGACGGGTTTTGGAATCACGTTGTCAGGACGGTCTTTTGAGAAGTAAAAAAAACGATCCGCGAGAAAAAGGTCTATCTGTTTTTCAACCAAAGCTTCAACCTGTTCGGCGTAACTAAGGAACGATTCGATCTGGAAATCGACTGAAAAATCTTGCCTCAGTTTGTCGTTTAAGTAGCGGTATTGAGTGGAATCGGCAAGAGCGCCGATTCTCTTTCCGCCCAAATCCTGAGCCCGAAAGATGGTGGTTTCCGGGAGCGAGTACACTTGGATCCACGATTCGATGATCGGTATGCTGTTCAGCGAAAAACGCGCCGCGCGCTCGTCGGTGTAAGAGACGTCTACGAGCATGTCGATCTCTCCGCGTTCAAGCTTCTCGATGTTCTCCGACCAGGTGTCGAAAACGTAAGTAATCGTCACCCCTTGGCTTTTTGCGATCGCGTTCACGATATCCACAAAAAAGCCGGCCGGTCTCCTCTGCTCGTCTAAAAAAACCTTTGGACTGTTTTGGTAGATACCGGTTTTAATCTCCGTAGCAGCAAAGAGTGAAGCGCAGATAAACCAGAGGACCACGAGAAAGAGACATCCGGTTTTTCGATCGGTTTTAAGATCGATCATCTCATTACCCCCCGCTTTTCTCTTCCAAGCTTTTATATTCGTCGTTCTATCAGAGGCAGCCCTCTCCGTTCTTCGTTAAAAACCTTTTGTCTTATTAAGTATACCACGGATTCGAGGAGATTGCGAAAGGTGTTCTAAGAATGATTCGTCCTATTGCTAACCGCTCTTGACAAGGAGTCTACCGCCGTGATAAAATTCATAATCATCGATCGTGAGGAGGAAGAACCGTGACGAAGTGTTCACCCGTTTTCAATCATGTCCAATCCGGCGGCGCCGTAGGCCGTTCGTGGGTGAACCCTACCTCGTCGAAGGCGGTTGGTCTTTTCCTTTCCTGACCAATGAAAAATCAAACGGCACCGCGGCGAGAGCCGCGTTTTTTTTTGTAAAGGAGAGCACATGCAAGGAATTTTTGCTCGATACCACGCGAATGTTTGGAAGAACTACATCTACACCATTTTTTTCAATCTGCGCTTTACGAACGGTATTTGGATGCTTTATCTGGCGTCGCGGGGAATGTCTCTCACGCAACTGGGCTTGCTGGAAGGCATCTTTCACGTAACATCCTTAGTGATGGAGATCCCCACGGGCGCGATCGCCGATTTATACGGAAGAAAAAACAGTCGTCTGTTGGGACGGCTCTGTTCGATTATCTCGACACTAATCTTCCTCTCTTCGGGATCCTTTTGGCTTTTCGCGATCGCTTTCTTTTTCTCGGCCCTGTCCTATAATCTCGAATCCGGGGCAGGGGAGGCACTGGTATACGATTCTATGAAAGCTTGCGGGAAAGAGAAAGATTTTCTGAAAGTAACCGGTATCCAGGAAGCGCTTTTCCAATACAGCGGTATGCTTTGCTTGATCATTGGAGGCCGTATCGGTGAACACAGTTACCTGGGCGCTTATTGGGTGACGCT